>NZ_BAAAIZ010000106.1:23723-33317 GCF_039526425.1 Streptomyces thermospinosisporus | reverse complement strand
CGCACGTCCGCTACGTCCTGGACGAGAACCCCATGAGTTTCTGATCAATACTCCCACTCGCTCTGCATGATGCTGGGGAGGCTGCACCCCCGCCGGCCGTCATCGAGGTGCTCACCGGTTCGCCCTTCGGTTTCCAGCTGCTCGCCGGTGAGGTGTCGCTCTTCGATCCGTTCGGCTGGGACCCCGAGGTGGGTCTGGACACGGCGATCGAGCTGCTCGGCCATGCGTGCGAGCGCAGCGACGGCACCGATCCCGACGAGGCGCTGCCCCGGCTGATGCGTGCGCAGGCCGAGCTGCTTGGCGATGCGGGCCGCGCCCTCGTAGGGGGTGGCAGGGTCGCCGATGTTGCCGACGAGGAGGATGGGCGGGGCGCTCGGGGCGCGGACGTCGGGGTGCTCGGCCTTGCCGCGGACCGGCCAGCCTGGTGCACTCCAGGGCATCCCACGGCATCGAGGCGCCGAAGAGCGGTGAGGCCTCCTCGAACTCGGCTTCTTTCTCCAGGAGTTGGTCAGGGGTGTAGCGGTCGCTGCGATCGGCGCAGGTGATGGCGGTCTGTGCGTCCCGCTGGTCGCTCCAGGTGCCGTCGCTGTTGCGGGCGCCCAGGGCCTCGGCGAGGCTGAGCAGGATTCGCCGTCGCCCTCGGCGAGCTGCCGCAGGCCGACCTCCAGGGCGGGCCACGCCGTCTCCAGGCAGAGGCTCTGGACGATGGCGTCGAGCAGCAGGGAGCCGGTGAGCACCTGGTCGTCGCCGAGGGACAGGGGCTCGTGAACAGCAGTGAGCCGATCCGTTCCTCGGCGGATGCGGCGGTGCGGGCCCGGATCAGGGCGATGTCGATCGTCTCGCCCTCGGGCCGGTCCCAGTCCAGCGGGGCCTTCATGGTGGTGCACTGCCAGCGGGTGCCGTCGGGCAGCGGCTCGGGGGCCGGGGCCGACGGGCCGCATGGCCTCGCGGGGCGTCCGGGGGTACCGGCACCCGGACGGGTGCGGGCCGTACGGAGTCCGCGCATGCTCAGGGCAGGAGTTCGAGCACTGCGTCCAGCGTCAGTCGCCACATCGGCTCGGCTCCGGTGCCGAACGCGGCGGCGAGGGCATGGCCGAGCGCGGCGTCAGCGGGCTCGGGTGCGGCATCGGGCCGCCACTCGACGGTGACCCTCCCGTCGCCTGCCGAGGTGAACTCGGCGAGCGGCCGGCCGTCCCGCAGCAGCCGGCTGGTTTCCACGCCGGAGGGAATCAGGCGGTACCGGGTGCCCCGCTCGTCCGGGCCGGTGTCCACGCGGTAGGAGCGGCGGGTGAGGAAGCCCTTGGCGGGCCGCAGGGGGACTGGCGTCCCGTCGACCGTCATGGTCAGCCGCTCGGGGTCGCGCGTCCCGATCGGCACATGCGTCTCCAGCGGCGTACCGGCCGCCCTGTGCATCTCCACCCGCGGCAGGGCGGCGCCGCCGTGCACGGCCAACGAGCCCTCCGCATGGTCGAGTTCCACCGTGATCTCACCGAACAGCGGATCGTCGGCGGACACGGGGGCGTACGGGGACGTCGTCGGCTCCTGGCTCTCCTCACTCATATGCATGATCGTCGCAGGTGGCAGGCCCGCCGGGCGCCCCCGCCCCCCAGGAGGCCCCCAGGAGAGCCGCCCTCACGGCGAGGGCCGCCCCCGTCGTACGCTGCCTCTCGCACACGGTGGACGGAGGCTGCCATGGCCGGGACGACAGTGGCCGAGGTGATGGCCGAGCTGGCCGCGCTGGAGGACCCGAAGGCGCGGGAGGTGAACGAGCGGCACGGCGATGACCACGGGGTGAACCTGAGCAAGCTGCGCGCCCTGGCCAAGCGGCTCAAGACCCAGCAGGACCTGGCGCGCGACCTGTGGGCCACGGACGACACGGCGGCCAAGCTGCTCGCGCTGCTGATCTGCCGGCCGAGGGCGTTCGACCGGGACGAGCTGGACGCCATGCTGCGCGCGGCGCGCACCCCCAAAGTGCACGACTGGCTGGTGAACTACGTGGTGAAGAAGAGCCCGCACGCCGAGGAACTGCGGGTGGCCTGGCTCGCCGACGCGGACCCGGTGGTGGCGAGCGCCGGCTGGGCGCTGACCACGGAACGCGTGGCGAAGAAGCCCGAGGGGCTCGACCTCGACGGGCTGCTCGATGTCATCGAGGCCGGGATGAAGGACGCCCCGGACCGCCTCCAGTGGGCGATGAACCACTGTCTGGCCCAGATCGGCATCGAGCACCCCGACCGCCGGGCCCGTGCCATCGCCATCGGTGAGCGCTTGAAGGTGCTCAAGGACTACCCGACGTCCCCCGGCTGCACCTCCCCGTACGCCCCCGTCTGGATCGAGGAGATGGTGCGCCGCAAGGAGGCCGGCACAGCGGTCTGACCTGCGGGGTCTCAGCCGTGCAGGGTGGGCCGGTAGACCAGCTCCTGGGTGCGGCCGTCGAGCGTGCGGTGCTCGAGCAGCTCCAGGTCGAAGTCGAGGGCGCCCTGGAAGATCGGTTCGAAGCCGGTCCGGCCCGTGATCACCGGGAAGATCGTCACCTGGACGCGGTCGACCAGTCCGGCGGCCATCAGCGCCCGGTTCATCGACAGGCTGCCGTGCGAGCGCAGCGGCACATCGGACTCCTTCTTCATACGGGCGACCACATCGACGGCGTCGCCCTTCACCACGGTCGCGTCCGGCCAGTCGAGGGGGCCCTCCAGGGTGTTCGACACCACCGTGGCCGGCATGTTCCGCATCCGGGTCACCCAGGGGTCGAACACCTCGGCGTTCTCCGTGCCGGAGGCCACCATCTGCGCGAACATCCGGTAGGTCTTGGCCCCGAAAACCATCCGCTGCTCCTGCTCGTACAGGCCGAGCCGGTGCTCCAGCAGCTCGGGGCCCTGCTTCCCCCAGTACCCGGTCCAGTCGCCGCCGGCGGCCCCGAAGCCGTCGAGGCTGGAGAAGACGTCGAAGGTGTAGGTGGCGGCCATGGTGTCCTCCGGGGCGGTCGATGGCGTCCGTTTCCTGTAAAGACCGTAGGCCCCGGCGAAACTCATCGCGCGGCATCGCCCTGGCCGGATCGCCCGGTGTCACCCTGATGAGGGAGGGCGTGGAGCGGAGGGGGTAGATCCATTGTCCCCGCGCGAAGGAGCGCCTGTCACTCTTCTCCGGAATGCTCTTTACACCGGTTTTGCCTCCTAGGCTGTCCGTCGTCGAACTGACGGATGAGGCAAGGGAGTTGGGAGTGACGCACGACCCTCGCCGCGCTGGCGGCGGAACTGACCGACATGGCCGCGGCCGACGGCCGGGCGGCGGCCCGCGCGAACAGCGACGACCCCGCCGAGCAGCCGGTGTGGCGGCGGCTCACCGCACGGCACGGCGACCGGCTGAACGAGATCACGGACGTGTACGGCTGGCCGACGGCGGAACTGGTCGGTGAGGAGGCCGCACGGGCGGCCTGGCTGATCGCCCAGCACGCCGACCGGCAGCTCGATGTGCAGCGCCGCGCCCTGCGGCTGCTGGAGCAGGCGGTGGCGGAGGGCTCGGCCCGCCCGCGCGAGCCGGCCTTTCTGCGTGACCGCACGCTGGTCAACGAGGGCCGTGAGCAGATCTACGGCACCCAGATCGCCGGGGTGAAAGGAGGACGGGACGCCCGTTCCGTGGCCCTGCGTGGAGCCCGAGCGGATGGACGAACGCCGCGCAAAGGCCGGCATCGAGCCCTTCGACGAGTACGTCGCCAAGTACTCCGTCTGAGGCAGCCGAGGCACCGGTGACCGATGCAGCCGAGCCCCCGGTGACCGATGCAGTCGAGGCCCCGGTGAGACGACCGAGGCGGTGCCTCGGAGTGGCGGCCGGGGCAATGAGGCGGTGCCTCGGAGTGGCCGCCGGGGTCCGGGCCACAGGGTGGCCGAATCAGGGCCCCGGCCGCCGGATCACGGCCGTGAAGCGGTACCTCGAGCCCCGGTACACCGAGTGGACCCACTCCACCGGGGTGCCCGCGCTGTCGCGGGAGTGGCGGGACAGCAGGAGCATCGGCAGGCCCACGTCGGTGGAGAGGAGGGCGGCCTCTCTCGGGGTCGCCGGGCAGGTCTCGATGGTCTCGTCGGCCTCGGCCAGGCGGACGCCGTACACCTCGGCGAGGGTGGTGTAGAGGGAGGTGTGGCGTCTGAGGTTGCGGCGCAGGCCGGGGAAGCGGGCGTCGGAGAGGTGGGTCGTCTCGATGGCCATCGGCTCGCCGCCGGCCAGGCGGAGCCGTTCGATGCGCAGCACCTTGGCGCCCGGTTCCACCTCCAGCAGTCCCGCCAGCTGGTCGCCGGCCGGGACGTAGCCGATGTCGAGCACCTGGGAGGAGGGGCTCAGCCCCTGGGCGCGCATGTCCTCGGTGTACGAGGTGAGTTGCAGCGTCCGGTAGACCTTCGGGCGGGCGATGAAGGTGCCCTTGCCCTGGATGCGGTCCAGGCGCCCCTCGCTGACCAGTTCCTGCAGGGCCTTGCGGACGGTGGTGCGGGAGGTGCGGAACTCCGTCGCGAGGAGGCGTTCGGCGGGCATCGCCGTGCCCGGCGGGCGGGCCTCGGTCATCCGCAGCAGCCGCTGCTTGATGCGGTAGTACTTCGGGACGCGGCCGGTGTCGCCGGGCGCCTCCCGTTCGGGTTTCCCGCCGCTGACGGCTTCGGTTCTCCCGGTGCTGACGTCCGTGGTCATGACCTGCCTTCCGGCTGCGGTGTCCGGCGCGCGGACGGCAGGGGCCGGCCGCGGTGCACGTCGGCGGACGACCGGGTTCGGCGCCGCACGCTCGGCGGTCCCGTTATAACCGCGCCTCGCTGGTTGGTCTAGTCCAACCCTCGGTCAGCGGGTCGTTATGCCCGCGTCTGGGCGGAGTTCAACCCTCCGGATCCCGTGTTCCAACCGTCACTCACCGGTGATGTGGCGACCCTTGACAGGGCCATAGGTCTAGGCCAAGCTCCCCTTGCTGGTCTAAACCATTTCGAGGAAGCCGGGTCCCAGCCCGCCGAGCGCGTGGGTGTGCAAGGCATTCCTTCAGGGAGGGGTGGCGCGTGAAGCGCAAGCTGATAGCCGCGATCGGTATCGCGGGCATGATGGTCTCCATCGCGGCGTGCGGCGGCGACAGCGGCGACGACAAGAAGGCCGGGGCGGACGGCTGGGCCGGCGAGACGCTCACGGTCTGGGTGATGGACGGCTCCTCGCCGGACCAGTGGCAGAAGGACCTCGCCGCCGAGTTCGAGAAGAAGACCAAGGCGAAGGTCAAGTTCGAGGTCCAGCAGTGGAACGGCATCCAGCAGAAGCTGACCACCGCGCTGTCCGAGGAGAACCCGCCGGACGTCTTCGAGATCGGCAACACCCAGACCCCGGCCTACGCCAAGACCGGCGGCCTCGCCGACCTCGGTGACCTCAAGAAGGAGATCGGCGCCGACTGGACCGAGTCGCTCAACGAGTCGTCCGTCTACGAGGGCAAGCAGTACGCGGCCCCCTGGTACTTCGCCAACCGCGTCGTCCTCTACAACAAGAAGATCTGGGCCGACGCGGGCATCAAGGAGACGCCCAGGACCCGCGACGAGTTCTACAAGGCCCTGAAGGCCATCGGTGAGAAGACCGACGCCGAGCCCCTCTACCTGCCCGGCCAGAACTGGTACCACTTCGTCGGCCTGGTGATCGGCGAGGGCGGCGAACTGGTCAAGAAGGAGGGCGACAAGTACGTCTCCAACCTCGACGACCCCAAGGTCGCCGCCGCCATGGAGACGTACAAGAAGTTCCAGGCGCTGTCCAAGGCCCCCAAGGACAAGGACGAGGCCACCCCGCAGCAGGGTGAGGTCTTCGCCAAGGGCAAGACCGGCGCGTTCATCGGCATGGGCTGGGAAGCCGGCATCGCCACCAAGGCCAACCCGAAGATCGAGAAGGAGATCGGCTACTTCACGATCCCGGGCGCCACGGCCGACAAGCCCGAGGGCGTCTTCCTCGGCGGCTCCAACCTCGCGGTCGCCGCGGGCAGCAAGAAGCAGGAGCTGGCCAAGGAGTTCCTGAAGCTCGCCCTGTCCGACACGTTCGAGGGCCAGCTCGCCAAGCTCAACGGCGTCATCCCCAACAAGGAGTCGCTGCAGAGCAACCTCAAGGGCAACGCCCCCGCCGAGGCCGCCGCACCGGCCGCCGCCGTCGGCGGCACCACGCCGCTGATCCCGGAGTGGGCCGCGGTCGAGAACGAGCCCAACCCGATCAAGACGTACATGACCGCCGTCCTGAACGGAAAGTCCCCGGCCGAGGCCGCCAAGCAGGTCGAGGACGAGTTCAACAAGCGCCTGGCGCAGCAGCAGTAGGAGCGCAGGGAGCTCCGGCCGAGCGGGGGCCGCCACCGGACGGCCCCCGCCCGCGTCGCGTGACGCGGCCCGCCCCCGCGACCCCGGACAGGGGAACGGCGGACGTGGGGGCGAGCAGCGCCGCCGGTCCCGGTGCGAGGACGCCGCAGGCCGGACGCCGCAGCGTATGGCGCTGGGTACGCCACCGGGTACACCGCCGTGTGCGCCGCCGAGTACGTCGAGAAGAGAGATCGCGAGCATGACCGTGCAGACCGAACGGCCGCCCTCCGGCCGGGAGGACGTCCGCAAGACGGACGACGAGGGACCCGGCAGGCCCACCCCGCGAACCGCGTCGCGCGCCGGCGCGCTCGTCCCGTACCTGTTGCTGCTGCCCGCCTGCGCGGCCACCGTGCTGCTGCTCGGCTGGCCGCTGCTGAAGGACGTGCTGCTGTCGTTCCAGAACCTCAACATGGCGCAGCTGATCCAGCACGTCACCGAGTGGAACGGCGTCGACAACTACAAGGAGGTCCTCACCGGGGAGGACTTCTGGCGGGTCACCCTCCGCTCCATCCTGTTCACGGCCGTCAACGTCGCCCTGACGATGGTCCTGGGCGGCCTGGTCGGTCTGCTGCTCGCCCGGCTCGGCAAGCGGATGCGCTTCATCCTGATGCTGGGTCTGGTCCTGGCCTGGGCCATGCCGGTGGTCGCGGCCACCACCGTCTACCAGTGGCTGTTCGCGCAGCGCTTCGGCGTCGTCAACTGGACCCTGGACAAGCTCGGCTGGCACTCCATGGCCGACTACAGCTGGACCAGCAGCCAGATGTCGACCTTCTTCGTCGTCACCGTGCTGATCGTCTGGATGTCCGTCCCGTTCGTCGCGATCAACCTCTACGCGGCGACCACCACCATCCCCAGCGAGCTCTACGAGGCCGCCGCCCTCGACGGAGCCGGCAGCTGGCGCAGCTTCACCACCGTCACCCTGCCGTTCCTGCGGCCGTTCCTCTACGCCACGACGTTCCTGGAGATCATCTGGATCTTCAAGGCGTTCGTGCAGGTGTACACCTTCAACCAGGGCGGCCCCGACCGGCTCACCGAGATCCTGCCCGTCTACGCCTACATCGAGGGCGTCGGCAACCAGCACTACGGCATGGGCGCGGCCATCGCCGTGCTCACCATCCTGATCCTGCTCGGCCTGACGGCCTACTACCTGCGGATCGTGCTCAAGCAAGAGGAGGACGAGCTGTGAAGCGCTCGCTCTTCGGCCGCCTGTGGCCCAATGTCACGGCCGTCGTCCTGTTCATCGGCTGCGTCTTCCCCGTGTACTGGATGTTCGCCACGGCCTTCAAACCGACCGGCGACATCATCGCGGAGAACCCGGTCTGGTTCCCGGTGAACGTCACCTTCGAGCACTTCCGCACGGCGACCGGGGTCGACCACTTCTGGACGTACGTCACCAACTCGCTGACCGTCACCGTCCTGGCCGTCGCCTTCTCCCTGATCATCGCGCTGGCCGGCTCCTTCGCCCTGGCCCGGATGCGGTTCAAGGGGCGACGCGGATTCATCATCGGCTTCATGCTGGCCCAGATGGCGCCCTGGGAAGTCATGATCATCGCTATGTACATGATCGTGCGGGACGCCTCGATGCTGAACAGTCTGGTGCCGCTCACGCTCTTCTACACGATGATGATCCTCCCCTTCACCATCCTGACGCTGCGCGGCTTCGTCGCCGCCGTGCCCAAGGAGCTGGAGGAGTCGGCGATGGTCGACGGCTGCACCCGCGCCCAGGCGTTCCGCCGGATCATCCTGCCGCTGCTCGCCCCCGGCCTGATGTCCACCTCGCTGTTCGGATTCATCACCGCCTGGAACGAGTTCGCGCTCGTCCTGGTGCTGAACAAGGACGCCGAGGCGAAGACGCTCCCGCTGTGGCTGTCCAGCTTCCAGACCCAGTTCGGTGACGACTGGGGGGCGACCATGGCAGCCTCGTCGCTGTTCGCCGTCCCGATCCTGGTCCTCTTCGTCTTCCTGCAGCGCAGGGCCGTCAGCGGCCTGACCGCGGGCGCCGTGAAGGGATAACGCCCCCGATGACTGCCACCACCACCGGCACCGACACCCTCACACGGGACGCCCTGGCCGTACTGCAGCCGGGCTTCACCGGCACCACACCGCCCGACTGGGTGCGCCGCCGGCTCGGCGAGGGCCTCGTCTCCGTCGCCCTGTTCGGCCGCAACATCGTCGACGCGGAGCAGGTCGGCGCGCTCACCGCCGTGCTGCGGGCCGAGCGGGACGAACTGCTGGTCGCCATCGACGAGGAGGGCGGCGACGTCACCCGGCTGGAGGTCCGCACCGGCTCCTCCTTCCCCGGCGCCCACGCCCTCGGCGCGGTCGACGACGTGACGCTGACCCGGGACGTGGCCGCCGAGCTGGGCCGCCGGCTCTCCGCCTGCGGTGTCACCCTCAACTGGGCGCCCTCGGCCGACGTCAACGCCAACCCCGACAACCCGGTCATCGGCGTACGGTCCTTCGGCGCCGACACCGACCTGGTGGCCAGGCACACGGCCGCCTACGTCGAGGGCATGCAGGCGGCCGGGGTCGCCGCCTGCACCAAGCACTTCCCCGGGCACGGCGACACCAGCGTCGACTCGCACCACGCGCTCCCGCACATCGACCTCGACACCACCACGCTGCACGAGCGGGAGCTCAAGCCGTTCCGCGCGGCGATCGAGGCCGGCACCCGGGCCGTGATGAGCGCCCACATCCGCGTGCCGGTCCTCGACCCAGACCGCCCCGCCACCCTCTCCCGCCGCATCCTCACCGACCTGCTGCGCGGCGAACTCGGCTACGACGGACTCATCGTCACCGACGGCATGGAGATGCGGGCCATCTCCGGCACCTACGGTCTGGAGCACGGCGTCGTCCTCGCCATCGCCGCGGGCGCCGACGCCATCTGCGTGGGCGGCGGGCTCTGCGACGAGGAGACCGTGCTCAGCCTGCGCGACGCCCTCGTCGGCGCCGTACGCTCCGGCGAACTCGCCGAGGAACGGCTGGCCGACGCCGCCGCCCGGGTCCGCGCCCTGGCCGCCTGGACGGCCGCCGCACGCCAGTCCCCGGCCCCGCCCATCGAGCCACGCCCGGACATCGGCCTCGCCGCCGCCCGCCGCGCCGTCACCGTCACCCGCACCCGGCCCACCGCCCCCGTCACCGCACCGGTGTTCGTGGCCACCTTCACCCCGGCCGCCAACATCGCCGTCGGCGACGAGACCCCCTGGGGAGTCGGCGCGGAACTGCAACGGCGGCTCCCCGGCTCCGAGGTGGG
>NZ_BAAAIZ010000106.1:5852-23642 GCF_039526425.1 Streptomyces thermospinosisporus | reverse complement strand
TGCCTGGCCCGTCTGCGGCAAGAACCTGTCCAACGCCCCGTACCACGGTGCCGCCGCCGAGGCCCCCAAGGCCGCCGCGGGCCGCCGTATCGTCGCCGTGGTACGCGACGAACACCGGCACGCCTGGATGCGCACGGCACTGGACACGCTCCTCGGCGCCGCTCCGGACACCGTCGTCGTCGAGATGGGCGTACCCCAGTCCGCCCCGCGCGGCGCCCTCCACATCACCACCCACGGCGCGGCCCGCGTCTGCGGCATCGCCGCGGCCGAGGCGATCGTCACCGGCTGACCTGTGACGATCGGTTGATCGGCTGACGGGGGAGCTGACCGGCTGACGGGGGGAGCTGGCCGGCGGAGCCGGTCCGGACGGAGGCTCGGCCGTCCGGCCCGGCTCGGCTGGTTGACTGGGCGAGTCGGCCTCGGCGGGCCGGTCGGCAGTCAGCGGCCCATGCGGCGCTGCGCGTCGAACCGCAGCAGTACCCGTACCAGACGCCACATGCCGGCCGTCGCTCCGAGAAGCCCGCCCGCCACCAGCACGCCCTTCTCCGCCGATCCGGAGAGGCCGAACGCCAGCGTGAAAGCCAGCACGCCGGCGAAGATCACGGCGGCCAGCGCGGCAGCGGTCACCAGGGCGAACACGATCTCCACCGTCATCGCGTCCTTCTCCCACCGCGACTCGCGCCCCATGTCCATGCCGCAAGTCTCACACGGGGTCAGGGATAGATCTTCTCTCCGGCCGTCAGCATCGCCACGAACTTCTCGATGCGGGCCGCCCGGGTCGCGGGGCGCTTGGCGTCCTGGATGCGGTAGAGGATGGCGTAGCGGTTGCGGCTGTCCAGGGAGTCGAAGAAGTCGCGGGCCGACTGCGGCGCCGCGTCCAGGGCGGCCCGCAGGTCGTCGGGAATCGTCGCCCTGCTCGGACCCGCGTACGCCGCCTCCCAGCGCCCGTCCGCCTTGGCCCGCTCCACCTCCAGGAGCCCGGCCTCGCGCATCCGGCCCGCCTCGATCAGCGCGGTCGCCTTCTTCACATTGATCTGCGACCACTTGCTGCGCGGCCGGCGCGGCGTGAACCGCTGCACCCAGTGCGTCTTGTCCAGCTTCTTCTTCTGCCCGTCGATCCACCCGAAGCACAGGGCCGACTCCAGCGCGGTGGCGTAGCCGACGCCGGCGAGTCCCGAGTCCTTCCGTGGAATCTTCACCCACACCCCGGTGGCCTCGGCGTGGTGTTCCTCCAGCCACTTCTCCCAGTCCTCCTGCGTGGCGAAGGCCAGGACCGGTTCACCTGATTCACTCGGTTCACTCGGTTCACTCGCGTCGTACGTTCCACCCGTCATGCCGGTCAGCGAAGCCGATCGCCGGGCCGAGGTCAACGCTTCGCCGGACCTTTCGGTCACGGGGTCCTGCCCGTTGGCGGAGCGTGTCGGTGGTGGGCCGAACGGGTGACCATGCGTAAGAATTGCCCGATGCAGACACTCAGGACGACCGAGGACGGAGCATGCCGGTGAACAGGCACGATGTCACCGACGAACAGTGGGAGGGGCTCGCCCAGGTCGTTCCGCTGCGGGGCCGGGACGCCTGGCCGTCCGCGGTCGACCACCGGTCCGTGCCGGAGGCCGAGACGGAGGCGCGGCGCCGCTTCGTCGTTCTGCGTGTCAATGTGTTCGCGGACGCCCGCGACGTCGCCGAGACGCTGATGGCCGGCGTCCCGGTCCTGCTCGATCTGACCGGCGCGGAGACCGAGGTCGCCAAGCGCGTCCTGGACTTCAGCACGGGCGTGGTCTTCGGGCTGGCGAGCGGGATGCACCGGGTCGACCGCAACGTCTTCCTGCTGACCCCGGCGGGCACGGAGGTCACCGGGCTGATGGAGGGGGTCGGGGTTCCCGGGGCGTGAGCGGACGTGAGGGGCGTCGGGAGCCTGGAGCGGGCGTGCGGGATGGCAGGGGGCGCGAGCGGGTGAGCGGGTCGCCCACCCGTTCGTAGGAAGGAGGCATCAGCGGAACGGTTCGCCCGGCCGCCGGCGGTCTAGCGTCCGGCGCATGACCGTGTCTTCGTCCCCTTCTGTTCCGCGCTCCGGTCGGGCGTCCGTCACGTCCGGTGGACCGGTGGTGGATCCGGCAGCTCCGGTTCCTGCCAGTGCCGTGGTGAATCCGGCAGCTCCGGTTCCTGCCAGTGCCTCTGTTCCCGCTCCTGCGGCGCCCGTGGCGCGGCCGCTGCGGCCGTATGTCAGCGAGTTGGTGCTGACCGCGTTCGCCCGGCACCGGCGGACCGAAGTGCGGCTCGGGACGCTGACGCTGCTCGCCGGACCCAGCGGGAGCGGGAAGAGCAGTGCGCTGCGGGCGTACGAGGCGCTGGCGCGCCTCGCGGGCGGGGCCGAGCTGGGGGAGGTCTTCCGCGAGCCGGGGGCCTGGGTGCCCGAGGGGGCGCGGCCCGATGCGCAGGGGCGGCGGGGGTTCCGGATCGGGTGTGCGGCCGACGGGCCGGAGGGGCCGGTGCGGCTCGAGGTCGCCGTGCAGGCCGAGCCCGAGCTGCGGATCGTGGGGGAGCGGCTCACCGCCGACGGGGTGGTCCTGCTGGGTTCCGCGCTGCGCGACCCGCGCCGCCGGGTCGTGCAGGCGGCCTGGCACACGGCAGGTGCGGAGGTCACCCGGGGGCTGCTGCCCGACGACCGGCTGGGCACCGCGCTGCTGCCGCTGCGCGTCGCCGGGACGACGCCGGGGCAGCGCAGAGTGCTGGCCGCCGCCGAGCAGATGCTGGTGGCGCTGCGCTCCGTCTTCGCCTGCGATCCCCGGCCCGACCGCATGGGCGAGCCCGTGCCCGTCGGCACCGGCCGTCTCCTCGGCGGCTGCGATAATCTCGCCGCCGTGCTGGCCCGGACCCGTGTCGAGTGCGGGCGGCGGCACGGGCTGCTCGTCGACGCCCTGCGGGAGGGGTGCGCGGGTCCGGTCGCCGATCTGCTCGCCGAGCCGTGCGGAGACGGACGTGTCCGCGCCCTGCTCGACCGCGGCAACGGCATCCGCACCGGCATCGAGCGGCTCGGCGACGGCGAGCTGCGCCATCTCGCCCTCGCGCTGGTGCTGCTCACCGGCCCCGGCGTGCTGGAGGTCGACGCGGCCGGCGAGGTCCCGGACGCCCTGCAGACCCTCACCGTGCTGGCGGACAACTTCGACCGCGGCCTCGATCCCGCCCAGCGGGCCGCCCTGCTGGAGCTGGCGGTGCGGATGTGCGCCCGCGGGCACATCCGGCTCGTTGGCGCGGTGAGCGAGGCGTCCTGGGCGGCGGGGGTGGACGGGGTGACGGTGGTACACCTGGACCGTGACTGATCACCGCGACCCCACGGATTCTACGGACCTCACGGACCCTACGGACCCCAGGGACCCTTCGGACCCCACGGAACCCAAGACACCCACGGACCGCACGTCCGGGAGCAGCCCGGCGCCCGGCCTCGCCGAACTGCAGCAGCGGCTGGCCGAGTTCGCCGCCGCTCGGCGCTGGCAGCCCTACCACACGCCGAAGAACCTGGCCTCCGCGCTCAGCGTGGAGGCCGCCGAACTCCTCGAGATCTTCCAGTGGTCGACGCCCGAGGAGTCGGCCCGGGTGATGGACGACCCGGACACCGCGCACCGCGTCACCGACGAGGTCGCCGATGTGCTGGCGTACCTCCTCCAGCTGTGCGAAGTACTCGGCATCGATCCGCTGGCCGCGCTGGCGGCGAAGATCGAGCGGAACGAGCACCGGTTCCCGGCGAGGCCCGCTCCCGGCGAGCCGCCGCGGCCGTAGTCGCCTTCTCCGCGCCGTAGCCGCCCCCGAGTGTGGGGAGGTGAACGCTCCGTTTGTACTCTCCGTAGCTGAATCGGCCGTCGAGTTCGAATTGTTGTCCGCTAATTTCCGTCTTCCTCTGGCTTTTTGTCTCAGGTGACCTCACTCTGGGTAGTGGACAAGGGAGTTCGGGTGGACGCGTGGGCAGCGCGTCGGACAGACGGGGGCAGCGCATGGATGCTGTGCGGCTCATCGTGACGAGCAGAAGAGCGCTGGCCGCGAGCGGCGGCGCTCCGGAGTTGCTGACCGAGGTGTGGCAGGCGCAGGCGCTCGCGCAGGCGGTGGGCAGCCGTCTCGCCGTCGCCGGCCCACCCGAACTACGCGGCGAGGCACTGGGGCTGACCGAGCTGGCGGGCCGTGGCTGCGGAGTCCTGGACACCCCCGTGATCGCCCCCGGTGAGCTGCGGGCGGCGCAGCTCACCGAGCTGGGCGACGCCCGCCAGTCCCTGACCGACCTGGGCGGGCTGCTCGGCGAGGTCGGCATGGCCCTGGTCGGCCTCGCCTGCGCGGCGGACGACGAGGCGACCTACTGGCAGTGCATGGAGGCCATCGACGCGGCGGACGAGTCCCGCGACCGCGTCCTGGAGATGCTGCGCAAACTCGCCGACCGCGACCAGTCCTTACCGGAGCGGGAGGCGGGGTAACACCCTTCCCTGGCCGGGAGTCCGCCGACAACCGCTCGCCGGGACCGGCGCCTCGCGCAACGACGGCCGTTCATCGGCCAGTTGCGGCAGAAGGCCCCCAGGCCCCCAGGCCCCCATCAGCCCACCGGCCCCGCGCCGCCCTCCTCCTCGGTGCCGCCCCGGCGGCCCACGGCCGCCGTCCGCAGATCCGCGTTCAGTGCCGACAAGTCCGCCTTCAGCGCGGCCATCAACTCCTCCATCTGCTGAAGCAGACCCCTCGGCTGCGCCGAGCCGTCAGTAGCTTGCAGCGGACCTCCACCATGCAGTGAGCCTCCGTCCTGCAGCGGACCTCCACCAGGCGGTGAGCCTGCGTCCGGCACCCCGCTCGGCAGCGAGCCTCCGCTCTGCAGCGGCCCCCCCGTCCTGCAGCGGCCCTCCGTCCTGCAGCGGCCCTCCGTCCTCCAGCGGTCCGGTCTCCTCCGGCGATCCGGTCTCCAACGGCATATCGGCCTCCTCGGCCCCGGCCCCGTCGGGAGCCGGCACGGTGACGCACCGGGCGTTCCCCGACCGGTGCCGGTGCCGGGTGTTCGGCTCCGTGCGGGCAACGATCTTCCTCCTGCCTCGGTCACTGGAAGCGGTCATATCAATCGGCTCAACCGACCGACCGTGCAGGATGGATGCATGGATCTGCGCATCTTCACCGAGCCCCAGCAGGGCGCCGGCTACGACACGCTCCTGACCGTCGCCAAGGCCACCGAGGACCTCGGATTCGACGGCTTCTTCCGCTCCGACCACTACCTGAAGATGGGCTCCGTCGACGGCCTGCCCGGCCCCACCGACGCCTGGATCACACTGGCCGGACTCGCCAGGGAGACCCGCCGCATCCGGCTCGGCACCCTGATGACCGCCGCGACCTTCCGCCTCCCCGGCGTCCTCGCCGTCCAGGTCGCGCAGGTCGACCAGATGTCCGGCGGCCGGGTCGAACTCGGCCTGGGCGCGGGCTGGTTCGAGGAGGAGCACAGGGCGTACGGAATCCCCTTCCCCAAGGAGAGGCTCGCCCGTCTCGAGGAGCAGCTGGAGATCATCACCGGGCTGTGGGCCACCCAGACCGGCAGCACCTACGACTTCCACGGCACCTACTACGACCTCACCGGCTGCCCCGCGCTCCCCAAGCCCGCCCAGGCCAGACTCCCCATTCTCGTCGGCGGCAAGGGCCCCCGCCGCACCCCGAGGATCGCCGCCCGGTACGCAGACGAGTACAACCTCTCCTTCTTCTCGCCCGAGGACAGCGCGACCCAGTTCGGCCGGGTGCGGGAGGCCGCACAGAAGGAGGGCCGGAACCCGGACGAGATCCTCTGCTCCAACCTCCTGGTGGTCTGCGTCGGCAAGGACGAGCACCAACTCGCCCGGCGGGCCGCCGCCATCGGCCGCGAGGTCGACGAGCTGCGGGCCAACGGACTGGCGGGCACCCCGGCCGAGGTCGTCGAGAAGATCGGCCGCTACCAGGAGGCCGGCTCCCGCCGGATCTACCTCCAGGTGCTCGACCTCACCGACCTCGACCACCTGGAACTGATCGCCTCCGAGGTCCAGTCCCAGCTGTCGTAGCAGCCCTCCAGCCCCGGTTTCCGGGGCGAGCCCGGCGCCGCCGGCGCCCCCGAACCACCGAAGAAGCACCGAAGAAGCACCGAAGAAGCAGCGAAAAATCCCGAAGAGACCCGGCCACCGGGCCGGTACGGTGATCGGACGCGTTGGATCCCCGCGTGTCTCAGCAGTTCAGAAGGTGTTTCGAGGTGTAACCACGTGTTCCTTTCGATCAGTACCACCGGCGGCCCCGAGCGCCCCGCGACCGATCTCGGCTTCCTGCTGCACAAGCACCCCGAGAAGGCGCAGTCGCGCTCGACCTCCTACGGCAGGGCGCACATCCTCTACCCGGAGGCGGACGCCGAGCGCTGCACAGCGGCGCTGCTGCTGGAGGTGGACCCGGTGGCACTGGTCCGGCGCGGCAAGGGCAAGGGCCGCGGCGGCGCACCCGACGCCGCACTCGCGCAGTACGTCAACGACCGCCCGTACGCGGCCTCCTCGCTGCTCGCCGTCGCCCTGAGCACGGTGTTCTCCAGCGCGATGCGCGGGGTGTGCGCCGCCCGCCCGGAGCTGCCCGGGCAGCCGCGTCCGCTGCGCATCGAGGTGCCCGCGCTGCCCGCCCGCGGCGGCCCGGACCTGGTGCGCCGGCTGTTCGAGCCGCTCGGCTGGACGGTCGACGCCGAACCCGTCCCGCTGGACACGCAGTTCCCCGAGTGGGGCGACTCGCGCTACGTGCGGCTCGTGCTGGAGGCGGACACCCTCACCGTCGCCGAGGCGCTGCGCCACCTGTATGTGCTGCTTCCGGTCCTGGACGACGCCAAGCACTACTGGGTCTCCGCCGACGAGGTGGACAAGCTGCTGCGGGCCGGTGAGGGCTGGCTGCCCGCGCACCCGGAGCAGCAGCTGATCACCAGCCGCTATCTCTCCCGGCGCTGGTCGCTGACCCGTCAGGCGCGGGAGCGCCTTGAGCTGGTGCGGCTCGCCGAGGCCGACGACAGCGAGGTCGACGAGATCGACAACGCGGTGGAGGCGGAGAGCGAGTCGGAGGAGAAGCCGACTCCGCTTGCGGTGCAGCGTCGGGACGCCATCACGGCCGCGCTGCGGGCCGCCGGTGCGTCCCGGGTGCTCGATCTGGGGTGCGGCGAGGGCCAGTTGGTGCGGGAGCTGCTGCGCGACCCTGCGTTCACCGAGATCGTCGGTGTCGATGTGTCGACCCGTGCGCTCGCCATCGCCTCCCGGCGGCTGAAGCTGGACCGCATGGGGGAGCGGCAGGCTGCCCGGGTCAAGCTGCTGCAGGGCTCCCTCGCGTACACCGACCGCCGGCTCGCGGGCTATGACGCGGCCGTGCTGAGCGAGGTGATCGAGCACGTCGATCTGCCGCGGCTGCCCGCGCTGGTGTACGCCGTGTTCGGTGCCGCCCGTCCCCGCACCGTCGTCGTGACCACGCCGAACGTCGAGTACAACGTGCGCTGGGAGAGCCTGCCGGCCGGGCATGTCCGGCACCGCGACCACCGCTTCGAGTGGAACCGTGCGCAGTTCCGCGCCTGGGCCGAGGAGGTGGCCGCACGGCACGGCTACCGCGTGGCGTTCCAGCCCGTGGGGCCGGACGACCCCGAGGTCGGGCCGCCCACCCAGATGGCCGTGTTCACCGCCGGGACCGAGCAGAACGACAAGAACAGCGACAAGAACACCGAGAAGAACACCGAGAAGAACGAGAAGGAGGCGAAGGCCGCATGATCACCGAGACCCGGGCGCAGGGCCGCACCCTGTCCGTCACCGATCTGTCCCTGGTCGTGCTGGTCGGCGCCTCCGGCTCCGGCAAGTCCACCTTCGCCCGGCGCCACTTCAAGCCCACCGAGGTCATCTCCTCCGACTTCTGCCGGGGCCTGGTCGCCGACGACGAGAACGACCAGAGCGCCACCCGGGACGCCTTCGACGTCCTGCACTACATCGCGGGCAAGCGCCTCGCCGCCGGACGCCGCACCGTCATCGACGCCACCAGCGTCCAGTCCGAGGCGCGCGGCAAGCTGATCGACCTGGCGCGCGAGCACGACGTACTGCCGATAGCCATCGTGCTCGACGTGCCCGAGGAGGTGTGCGCCGAGCGCAACGCCGCCCGCTCCGACCGGGCCGACATGCCCCGCCGGGTCATCCGGCGCCACACCCGCGAGTTGCGGCGCTCCCTGCGGCACCTGGAGCGGGAGGGCTTCCGCAAGGTGCATGTGCTGCGCGGCGTGGAGGAGATCGAGAACGCCACGGTCGTCACCGAGAAGCGGTACAACGACCTCACCCACCTCACCGGCCCGTTCGACATCATCGGCGACATCCACGGCTGCTCGAGCGAACTGGAGGCGCTGCTCGGCAAGCTGGGCTACGTCGACGGAGCACACCCCGAGGGCCGCACCGCGGTGTTCGTCGGCGACCTGGTCGACCGCGGCCCGGACAGCCCCGGTGTGCTGCGCCGGGTGATGGGCATGGTCAAGTCCGGCAACGCGCTGTGCGTGCCCGGCAACCACGAGAACAAGTTCGGCCGCTGTCTGCGGGGCCGCAAGGTCCAGCTCACCCACGGACTCGCCGAGACCGTCGCCCAGATGGAGGGCGAGAGCGAGGAGTTCAAGCAGGAGGTACGGGAGTTCATCGACGGCCTGGTCAGCCACTACGTCCTCGACGGCGGCCGCCTTGTGGTCTGCCACGCCGGTCTGCCGGAGAAGTACCACGGCCGCACCTCCGGCCGGGTGCGCAGCCACGCCCTGTACGGCGACACCACCGGCGAGACCGACGAGTTCGGCCTGCCGGTGCGCTACCCGTGGGCGGAGGACTACCGCGGGCGGGCCGCCGTCGTCTACGGGCACACCCCGGTGCCGGAGGCGACCTGGCTGAACAACACCATCTGCCTGGACACCGGCGCCGTCTTCGGCGGCAAGCTCACCGCGCTGCGCTGGCCGGAGCGGGAGATCGTCGACGTGCCGGCCGAGCGCGTCTGGTACGAGCCGGCGAAGCCGCTGCGCACCGAGGCGCCCGGCGGGCGCGAGGGACGCCCGCTGGACCTTTCCGATGTGCACGGCCGCCGGGTCGTCGAGACCCGGCACCAGGGCCGCATCACCATCCGCGAGGAGAACGCGGCCGCCGCGCTGGAGGTGATGAGCCGCTTCGCGATCGACCCGCGCCTGCTGCCGTACCTGCCGCCCACCATGGCGCCCACGGCCACCTCGCAGCTCGAGGGCTACCTGGAGCACCCCGCCGAGGCGTTCGCCCAGTACGCGGCGGACGGAGTGGAGCGGGTGGTGTGCGAGGAGAAGCACATGGGCTCGCGCGCGGTGGCCCTGGTGTGCCGGGACGCGGAGACCGCCCGTGAGCGGTTCGGTGCGGACGGCGTGACCGGTTCGCTGTACACGCGCACCGGCCGCCCGTTCTTCGACGACCCGTCCGTCACCGAGGAGATCCTCGGCCGGCTGCGCGCCGCCGTCACCGAGGCGGGCCTGTGGGAGGAACTCGGCACCGACTGGCTGCTGCTGGACGCCGAGCTGATGCCGTGGTCGCTGAAGGCGAGCGGCCTGCTGCGCTCCCAGTACGCGGCCGTGGGCGCCGCGTCCGGCGCCGCCCTCCCGCCCGCGCTGGCCGCCCTGGAGGCGGCAGCGGCGAGGGGCGTGGACGTCGGGGAGCTGCTGGGCCGCCAGCGGGAGCGGGCCGAGGCCGCCTCCGCGTTCACCGAGGCCTACCGCCGCTACTGCTGGACCACCGACGGCCTGGACGGGGTGCGGCTCGCCCCGTTCCAGCTGCTGGCCGTCCAGGGCCGCAGCCTGGCCGCGCTGCCGCACGACGAGCAGCTGGCGCTGATCGACCGGCTGGTCGAGCACGACAACTCCGGGCTGCTCCAGACCACCCGCCGGCTGTATGTCGACACCGGGGACCCGGAGTCGGTGCGGGCCGGCACCGACTGGTGGCTGGAGATCACCGGGCGCGGCGGCGAGGGCATGGTAGTCAAGCCGGTCGGCGCGCTGGTGCGCAACACGGAGGGCCGGCTGGTGCAGCCCGGCATCAAGTGCCGGGGCCGCGAGTACCTGCGGATCATCTACGGCCCCGAGTACACCCGCCCGGAGAACCTCGCGCGGCTGCGCGGCCGCTTCCTGAACCACAAGCGGTCGCTGGCGATCCGCGAGTACGCGCTCGGCCTGGAGGCGCTGGACCGCCTCGCCGAGGGCGAGCCGCTGTGGCGGGTGCACGAAGCGGTGTTCGGTGTGCTCGCACTGGAGTCCGAGCCCGTCGATCCGCGGTTGTAGCACAAGAGGCGCATGAATCCGGCCGAGTCGCCCGCGCGGGGGACTTCGGCCGGACTTCCCGCCCCGGGGCCTCACCCGTCCCTGGTTAACCGTCAGTTGCCGTGCTAACTTCGCAGGTCGGTCAGGCAGGCGAACCGACTCATGGGGGACAGTCGGTGGAGAACGGCGAGGGACTCGGCGGACCCGGGGGCGGGGCGTCGCGCAAGCGAGGTCTGGAACTGCTGTTACGACTCACCGACGCCCTGTGCGATCTGGTCTGCATGGCGGACGCGCAGAGCCGCGCCCAGTTCGCCACCGTGCTCGGCGAACAGCTGGGCCGCACCATCGACGTGCGCGGCCTGAGACTCCGTGAGGACGCGGTGAACATGGTGCGCGCCGCGCTGAACGTCCCGGGCGGAGAACGCGTACTGGTGAGAGTGGTCGAGCTCTACGAGGGGACCGCGCCGGCCGACGAGCTGGGCCGGCTGATCGCCCCCGCCGCACCGCCCCCGGCGGCCACCCTGCCCGGGCCCCTGACCGGGCACGACGTCCGCTCGGCCCGCGCCCTGCTCGCCGACGCCGAACGGGAGGTGCGCCCCGCCCGGTTACGGGAGCGGCTCGCCGCGGAGCTCGGCGGCCTCCATCTGTCCGACGGCCTCACCCCCGACCAGCTGTTCGCGCACGTCCTGGAGTGGAACGCCCAGCCGGACGGACTGCCGCCCGCGGTGATCCTGCTCGACGTCACCGCCCAGCTGATGTCCACGCCCGGGCAGGGCGCCCCGCTGGTCAAATGGGTCGACGGCTGGGCCCAGCGCGCCGGGCTGACGGCCGCCGTGGCCGAGCGGCGCACCGAACGGGCGAGGGCCACGGCCGACCCGGACATCCCCTGCTGCCTGATCGTCGCCGTGGAGCCCGCCCGCGACGGCTCCGGCGAGTACGTGGTGCGCACCTGGCTCAACACCGTCCCCGGCTACTGGGACCCCCAGCCCGGCGAGCCCACCGTCACCACCCTGCCCGGCCTCGGCCAGGCGGTGGAACGCGCGCTGCGGCAGGGCTCCCGCCTGTGGACCACCCCGCCCGGACCCCGTCCGCCCGGCCCCGACCAGCCCACCTTCGTGGAATTCGTGCTGCCCTACGACCTGCTCAATCACGACGTGGCGAGCCTGACCTTCCAGGTCGGCCACGGACGCGCGCTGCCGCTCGGCCTGCGCTACGCGGTCCATCTGCGCAGCCTGGAACGGATGCGCACCGACGACGTGCTGGTCCGGCGGCAGTGGCAGGAGCGGTGGCAGCGGCTGCGCCGGCACGGCGTGGCGGTGCACCGCTGGACCGCCGCCGACGCCCACCGTCCTGACGCCTGGCAGACCGCCCTCGCGGAGGACACCGGGCATACCGCCGTGGTGCTCGACGCGCCCGACGACACGCCCGCGCTGGAGGCGCTCAAGGCCGCGATCGCGGAGGGCATAGCGCTCGCCGTCTGGGACCGCCGGGGAGTCTTCAAGGAGGAGCGGCGCGAGGTGGTCACCGCGGTGTTCGCCTCCGTCCCGTTCGCCGCGCAGATCCCCATGGCGATCCACCGGCTGCGCCGGAAAGCGGTCGGCGAGGAGCAGAGCCCGGAGCTGCTAGGACGTCATATCGCCTTCTTCTGGGACGATCCCACGCGACTGGTCGACATCCACACCGACGACGGCGATCTCGCCAGCGAGGAGACACCGGCATGACCGCGCAGGAGGAGCAGGCGACCGTGTCCCCCGCCCCGGCCCCGGACGGCTGGCGGGTCTTCCACGCCACCGGCATGGCCCCGCAAACCCCGCCGGTCCTGCCCCCGGCCCCGCCCTGGCGCCGCTTCCGCGGCGGCCCGGCCCTGCCCCCGCCGCCCGACGACCCCGAGGCCGCGCTGCGCCGCATCGGCCCCGACGAGCTCACCCCGCAGCTCGGCTCCGACGAGATCGACATCGTCAACGCCGCGCTGCTGCTGCGCCGCCCGCTGCTGATCACCGGGCCGCCCGGAGTCGGCAAGTCCACCCTCGCCCATGTGATCGCCCGGGAACTGGGGCTCGGCCGGGTCCTGGAGTGGAACATCGTCAGCCGGACGACGCTGAAGGACGGCCTGTACAACCACGACGCCATGGGGCGAGCCCAGGCCATCGCCGCCTGGCAGGCCGGGCTGCGCGGCGGCCCGGGAGCTGCCGCCCCCGCGGGCCCGCCCGAGCAGCCCGAGCCCGCTGTCGTATTGAATGAACGTCAACTTCCGCCAGTGCTTGGGGATTTCGTCACCCTCGGGCCACTCGGCACGGCTCTTCTGCCCTACGATCGTCCGCGGGTGCTTCTTGTCGACGAGCTCGACAAGAGCGACATCGACCTGCCCAACGATTTGTTGCACGTGCTGGAGAACGGAAGCTATGACGTCCCGGAGCTGGTCCGCGACGCCGCCGAGGCCGCGAGCGTCCACACCAGCGACCCCGGGGTCCGCGCCGAGGTGCGCCAAGGGCGGGTCGAGTGCCGGGAGTTCCCGGTCGTGGTGATCACCAGCAACGGCGAACGGGAGTTTCCGGCCGCCTTCCGCAGGCGCTGTCTGCCGCTCGAGCTGCGCACGCCCACCCGCGAGCGCCTGCTCGCCATGGTGAAGCGGCACCTGGGGGAGCACCCCGAGGGCACCGAGGAGCTGGTGGACCTGTTCCTCCAGCGGGTCCAGGCGGGCGGCACGCACTCCCTGGATCAGCTACTCAACGCTGTCCAGATCACTACCCTGGGTGGTTTCCAGGTCGACGGCAACGGGCGTAAGCTCGTGGAAATGCTCCTCCGCGACCTCGCGAAGGGCCGCTGAATGAACAACGGCTTTCCCAGGGAGCGCGCATCCGGATCCGGCGGCGGACCAGTGTCGGGGTCGTCGCCTCCTTCGGCGTTCCCCGAACCCGACGGGTACGCGAGCGAGTACCAGAGCCTCCTTCCTCCTGCCCTGCACACGGCCGCCGCCCAGGACGAGGTGCCGCGCTGGCAGGAGGTCGCGGACGCGGTGTGGCTCGCCGCGTACTGGGACCGCCACGGCGGCCCCGCCGCGAACGGGCCGGGAGCCGGGCTGCGCCAGGACGACGGCCCCGTCGCCGCGCGCCCCGGCAGCACCGGGAAAGCCGAGTCCACGAACACCGCAGAAGCCGAGCGCGCCAGGACCGGGGACGCCGAGCCCAGCGCTGAGGAAGCCGAGCACACGTCCCGTCCGCAGGACCCCGCGCCGACGGTCGGAGAGGCGGTCGGCACTCCTGCCCTCGCCGACCTGACCGCACCCGTCCCGGCCACTACGGCCACCGAGCGTGACGGGCGGCCGTCCGACGACCCCTTCGACGGTCCCCGCCGTCCCGTGCCCGACCCCCTGGACGGACTGCCGGGCCCCGCCCCCGAGCGCCCCGGCGGTGGCCTGTTACCCGACCCCGAGGGCTCCGTCACCCTGCACCTCGCCCCGCCGCTGCTGGCCGACGACGCCAACCAGCCGCAGCACGGCCCCGGACGCCGCACCGCCCAGCTGGCCCGCGCCCTGCACCAGCTGCAGCGCCGCGTGTCCTCCCGCGACGCCCACGAGCTCGACGAGGAGGCCACGGCCGAACAGGGCGTCGCCGACGGGCTGTGGCTGCCGTTCCTGCGGCCCGCCCGCACCACCGCCTTCGACCTGGTGCTGCTCGCCGACGACGCGCCCACCATGCGGATCTGGGAGGAGACGGTGGCCCGGCTCGCCGAGGCCGCCGAGCACTCCGGCGCCTTCCGCAGCGTGCGCACCGTCCGGGTCGTCGTCCCGCGCAGCGGCTCGCCCACGCTGCACTGGACCAGCGGCGGCGCCGTCGCCGACCCGGCCGAGCTGATCGACGGCCGCGGCGGACGGGTCTTCCTCGTCGTCACCGACGGACTCGGCCACGGCTGGGCCGCCCCCGCCGCCGACACTCTCCTCGGCCGTCTCGCGCACGCCGGCCCCACCGCCCTGGTCCATCTGCTCCCGCCCCATCTGCGCCACCGCAGCTCCCTCTACCCCCACCCGGCGGTCCTGGAGGCGGGCGGATTCGGCGCGGCCAACGACGCCCTCGGACACTGGGCGCCGCCCGGCGGCCCCGACCCCATGCGCCCCCTGCCCGAGGCCGGCGACGACTCGCTGCCCGTCCCGGTGCTCTCCCTCAAGCCCGCCTCGATCGCCGCCTGGGCCGACCTCGTCACCGGCGACCGCGGAGTACGCCGCTCGCTGCCCGTCGTCCTCGCCGGCACCCTCACCAAGGGCGCCCCCGCCCCCGGACTGCGCGCCCCGCGCTTCCCGCGCGCCGCCGCCGCGGCCGTACGCCGATTCTTCACCCTCGCCACCCCGAAGGCCCGCCGCCTGGCCACCCAACTGGCCGCCATCCCCTTCGAGTTCGAGCTGGTCGAGCAGCTGCGGCGCAGGCTCATGCCCGACACCGGGCCGGACCATGTCGCCGAGATCCTCATGGGCGGGCTCATCGACTGGGACGGCGCCGGCGAAGGGCGCCCAGAGTTCGCGGACGGGGTGCGCGAGGCGCTGCTCGCCGCCACCACCCGCACCCAGCTCGCCCGCACCGTCAGCGTGGTGGGCGACCTGCCGGCCGCCGGCGAGCGGGGCATGGCGCTGCGCGCCGCCCTGCGCGACCCGGTCGGCACCACGCTGCCCGACCCCGCCGAGTCCGGCTGGGTGCGCAGCGAACTCGCCGTGATGCGAGCCCTGTCCGGGCCCTACTCCGAACGTGCGAACCGCATCCATCCCGACCCCTTGGGGCGCATGCCCGAGGGGGCCGAACGGGTGGTGCCCGGTTTGCCCGATAGTGCCCGTCAAGGGATGAATAGTCCAGATTGTGGCTCCCGAGACGATCAAGCAGGGGGTCCAGCGTCCGACCACCCCGACTCCTCTGGAGATCCCTTGCCGACCCCGGTGACCGAGACCCACCCCGAAGCCCCGGAGGCTGAGCAGCTCATGCAGAGCACCACGACCGCAACGCCGGCCCTTCTGGTGAATGTTCCGCTGCGGAACACTTCGTTCGTCGGCCGGCAGGCACTGCTGCGGGCCGTGGAGGAGCAGCTCGGCGCCCAGGACACGGCGGCCGTCCTGCCGCACGCCCTGCACGGGCTCGGCGGCGTCGGCAAATCCCAGCTCGCCCTCGAGTACATCTACACCCACCAGCACGAGTACAGCGTCATCTGCTGGATCCCCGCCGAGCGGGAGAGCCTCATCCTGGCCGCGCTGGCCCACCTCGCCGACGCGCTCGGCGTGGCCCCCGCGGGCCACGACTCCGCGGGCGGCGCCCCCGCCGCCAACGCCGCCGTGCCCGCCGTACTGGAGGCCCTGCGCTCCGGCAGCCCGTACCGCAACTGGCTGCTGGTCTTCGACAACGCCGAGGAAATCGACACGGTGCGCCGCTACTTCCCGGCCAACGGACCCGGCAAGGTCATCGTCACCTCCCGCAACCGGGCCTGGGAACGCGTCGCCACCCCGCTGCCGGTGAACGTCTTCGACCGCGAGGAGTCCATCGAGCTGCTGCAGAAGCGCTCGGCCGACCTGACCAGCGAGGACGCCGACCGGCTCGCCGAGGCCCTCGGCGACCTGCCGCTGGCCATCGAGCAGGCGGGCGCCTGGCGGGCCGTCACCGGCATGCTGGTCGACGAGTACCTCGACCTGCTCGCCCAGCGCAGCCCGGAGATCCTGGAGCTCGACCCGGCCCCCGACTACCCGGTCTCCGTCGCCGCCGCCTGGGACATCTCCCTGGAGCGCATCAAGGAGCGGAACCCCGGTGCCCGGCAGCTGCTCGACATCTGCGCCAGCATGGCGCCCGAGCCCATCCCGCGGTCCATGCTGCGCGGCAGCCGCGGCGTCAACATCACGCCCGAGGTCGACCCGCTGCTGCGCGAGTCCATCAAGCTGAACCGGGCGGTGCGCGACCTGAGCCAGTTCTCCCTGGTGAAGGTCGACCCCAGGTCCGACACCCTGCAGATGCACCGTCTGCTGCAGACGGTGCTCCTCGCCAAACTCGACCGCGAGCAGCACGAGCGCATGCGCGACGCCGCCCACCAGCTGCTGTCGGCGGCCAAGCCCGGCAACTACGCCTCGTCGCTGGAATGGCGCTCCTACCAGATGCTGCTGCCGCACATCCTGGCCTCCCAGGCGGTGACCAGCACCGACACCTATGTGCGCGAGCTGGTGTACGACACCGCCCTGTTCCTGTACTACTGGGGCGACCACGAGGGCGCCGTGGACCTCGCCCGCCAGGCGTACAACGCGTGGCTCGCCGCCTCCGGCGAGGAGGACATCCACGTCATCCGCATCGCCAAGAGCCTGGCCTTCACGCTGCGTCAGGTCGGCCAGATCGCCGAGGCCATCCCGCTGACCGAGAAGGCCCTGGAGGTCTGCCGGCGCAGCGACGACGTCGACGCCGAGGATCTCATCGACTCGCTGTGCGAGATGGCCGACGCCCGCCGCTACCAGGGCCGCTTCGCCGAGGCGCGGGACCTGGGCAAGGAGGCCACGGAGCTGGCCCGCTCGCTGATGGGCCCGGACGACCCGATGACGTTGCGCGCCACCCACAGCTGGGCCGTCGACCTGCGGCTGTGCGGACAGTTCCGCGAGGCGCTGGAGCTGGACCAGGAGAACGCCCGGCTGCGGGAGCTGATGTACGGCCCGGCCAGCTTCTTCACCCTCAACACGCTCAACGGCCTCTCCATCGACATGCGGGAGAGCGGTGACTACCCGGGCGCCCGCGACTTCCAGGAGGACGTCCACCGGCGCGCCCGGACCGCCATGGGCGAGGAACACCCGCTCACCCTGCGCGTGGCCCGCAACCTCGCCGTCTGCCTGCGCCGCGACGGTGCGCTGGACGAGGCGGTGAAGCTCTCCGAGGAGACCCTGCGGCGCTTCCTGTCCCGCTACGGCCCGCTGCACGCCGACTCGCTGGCGTCGGCGCTGAACCTCTCGGTGGACCGCCGGCTCGCCGGGGATCTGGACCGGTCGCTGGAGCAGGGCGAGGACACGGCCCGGCGCTACGCCACCCTGTTCGGCGACGACCACGCGTACACGCTGATGGCGCAGGCGAACGTGGCGTCCACCTTGCGGGCCCTGGGCCGGCTGGACCAGGCCCACGACATCGAGGAGGAGGTGGCCGGCCGGCTGAGCACCACCCTGGGCGCCGGACACGTGACCACGCTCACCGTGGCCCTCGGCCAGGCCAGCACGGCGTACGCGCAGCTGGACTTCGACCGGGCGCACGAGATCGACTCGGCGAATCTGCCGCGGCTGGAGGAGATCACCGGGGAGGAGCACCCGCTGACCTTCGCCTGCCGGGCGAACCTCTCGCTGGATCTGCGGGGGCTCGGACGGGGCGTGGAGGCGGACGAGGCGCAGCGCACGGCGGTGGAGGGCTTCACCCGGGTGGTCCGGCCCGACCACCCGTGGCTGGTGGCGGCCCGTCACCGCCGCCGTATCGACGTCGACATGGCGCCGATGCCGCTGTAGGGGCGTCGGGCAGCGACGA
>NZ_BAAAIZ010000106.1:0-5805 GCF_039526425.1 Streptomyces thermospinosisporus | reverse complement strand
CCCGTCGTCGTGTCAGATGTCTCCGGGTGTCTCTCTCAGCTCAGGTCGGCGACCGGGGCCGCACGGGTGCCGTCCTGTCCTGCGGGCGCCGTTTGGCCTTTCGCCGGGCGCGCGGCCGGGCCCGTGTCGCACGGCGGGCGGGTGCGCTTCCCTCCGCCCTGGGGGCGGGTCAGGCGCAGCAGCGGCTGGGTCAGCAGGGTGGTGGCCAGGGCCATGAAGACCAGGACGGTGTACAGGTCGGGGCTGAGCAGGCCGGCGCGCAGGCCGGCGTCGAGGGCGATCAGCTCGGTGAGGCCGCGGGCGCTCAGCAGGACGCCCACGATGCGGGCGTCCTGGCGGCCGAGACCGCCCAGCCGGGCGGCCGCCGTGCCGCTGCCGACCTTGGTGAGCACCGCCAGGACGGTCACCGCAAGGAGGGCGATCCAGCCCGCGGTGCCCATGGTGTTGAGCGTGACGGCACGGCCGGAGATCACGAAGAAGAACGGCAGCAGCAGCGAGCCGACGTCGTTCAGCGGACGCAGCAGATCCGGGTCCAGGGTGCCGTCCGGCTCCCGGGGGGTGACCACTCCCGCCAGCAGCGCACCGAAGATCACATGCAGGCCCACGGCGTGCGACACCCCGGCCGAGGCGAGGGCGAAGCCGATGAGCAGCGCCGGCCGCAGCGCGGGAGAGGTCCCGGCACGCCACAGCAGCCGGCGCAGCAGCGGCCGGGCCGCGAGGAGCATCAGGACCACGAATCCGGCGGCGAGCAGCAGGCGCCAGGGCCAGGTGAGGGCGTGGCCGTCGCCGCTGTCCAGCATCGTCCCGGCCAGGACCGTCCAGCACACCACGTCGAGCAGTCCCGCCGCCGAGACGGCGACCACGCCGGGCACCGTGGGGGCGAGGCCGTTCTCCCGCACGATCGCGGTCAGCACCGGCACGGCCGTTATCGACAGGGCGAGCCCCGCGAACACCAGGACGGCGGGGGAGGGGTCGCGCGGCATGCCGAGCCCGCTGAGCTGCTCGCGGAACAGCAGCGCCCCGCCGGTGCCCGCCGCCATGGGCACGACGAACGAGGCGAGCGCCACCGTCACCGTCGTCCGCGCCCGGTCGCCCAGCACCTTCAGGTCGAGCTCGTAGCCCACCGCGAACAGGAAGACCACCAGGGCGAACTGGGCGAACCCGGTCAGCGCCGTGTCGATCTCCTCGGGGAACAGCCGCGCGTACACGCCGGGCGCCACGCCGCCGAGCAGCGAGGGACCGAGCGCCATGCCCGCCACCAGCTGGCCGGCGATGTACGGCTGGCCCAGCCGCCGGGCGGCCCACCCCGCGGCGTGCGCGGCCACGAGGATCAGTGCCGAGGCCCCCACGAGGTGGGTGATCAGCGCGTCAGGGCTCATGTGTCCCCCTCTCTTCCAGCTCTCGTCCGGCTCTCTTCCAGCACGGTCCGGTCCGGCGGCCGGTCGCCGCCACCCGGGGTGAGTGATCCAAGCCGTCGCACAGTACCGGCCGGCTGACGGCGCATCGGCAGTCGTACACGCCCCGGTGGTGGATCACTGGAAGCAAGCGCCGGTGATCGCCGACGGCGTGGGGAGCGGTGCGCCGTTCGAGGGGCGGGCGTCCGCCGTCCGGCCGCCGGGGGCGGACGCGGTGGCGGCACGGGCGGGCGGGGCGTGCGCCCCTCGTGCCTCGTCCGGCGGTGCGGGCGACCGTGCGTGCCGTCATGCGCTCCTCATGCGCCCCCTAGGTACGTCCTCCGGACGCCTCGCCGGTTTGCGTACGCATCCGGCGCGGGGTGCCCGTCCCGATGCGGAGGGATGGTTTCCGGCCGTATGGGCACGCCTCGCGCCTCTCACAGGAGCGGGTCGTGCTCTGCCGTCCCCCGGCCTCGGGCCGGTCCGGCGCCAGGGCACCGGAAGACCGGCCTCCGGCGGGCCGGGCCTTCCGGGCCGCACCCGCCCGCCGCCCGCCCGGATGCCGGCCGCATCGCCCGTATCGCCGCTGATGGCGCCCCGTGCCGAAGCGCGCCGGGCCGTCCCGCACCCCGTCCCCGCGGCACCACTGGCCCGCCCCGTCACACCGTGGCCGGCCCGCGGGTCACTGCGGTCTCACCAGTCCCGTCCGGCCGGAGCCGGAGGCTTCGCGAGGGCATACGCCGAAGCGGCCGCAGCCGCCCGCCCGTTGCCGAGCGGAGCGCCAACTCAACCCCTTGTCAAGGGAGTTGGAAGCCTCATCTGGACATACGCACGATGCATGATGATCGGGTGGCGTGATCGTATGGTTTTCGATGCGGGAATCAGTGGCCATGATGGATAGGGACACGGGGCATCGCGTGCCACCGTGCGAGAAGGGGGACGCACCTTGCATCAGCCGCCCGCTCAGCGCAACGCCGTTGCCGCCGCCCGAGAGCCCGGCACCGCGGCCGGGGCTGCCGTCGTGGAGTCGGACCTGGCGGACCTCGCGGCTCTGCCCCTGACCGCCGTGGACCGACTCGCTCCGCTCCGGCCCGGTACCCGCCTTCTCACCGAAGTCCTGCGATCCCGGGGCGGCATGAAGGGCGGGGGCGAGACGGGCCGCGCCGAGTAGCACCTCGCCGCTGCGGGAAAGCGCCCCGCAGCGCTTTCGCATGCCCGCCCACCGACCGGAGGTCACCGGTGACGACCGCCGAGCAGCGCCCCACCCCGTTCCGCATGCCCGAGCACCTGTTCGCGGAACTGGCCGCCGGCGGCGGCTCCGCCGAGGCCCTGGCCTTCCTCGAACGGGCCGAGCGCGCCCGCCGGTTGCTGCTGCTGCGCACCGTCCTGGACCAGCTGGAGGATCTGCCCACCCCGCTCACCCCGGCCGCGGAGGCCTGGCGGCTGCTGAAGGAAGCGGCCGAGCACGCGCCCGGACCGGTCGACCGGCTGCTGCTCGCGCCGACCACGGGCGGCTGGATCGCCCATCTGCTGCGCCGGGTGCACGGCACCGCGACCGGACCCCCGCTGTGGGCCGAGGCGGGACGGCTCAACGCGCTCACCGTCGCCGCGGCCCTGCACGCCGGCACCGACACCGACCTGCTCGTGCCGCTGGTCGACGGCGCCCTGTCCCTGCCGGGCCTTGGCACGGCGTGCCTCCCGGAGGGCGCCGGGGGACTGACGGCCGGCCGGGCCAGGACCCGCGCCGGAGAACTGACGCTCACCGGCCCCGACCGGGCCGGGCGGCCGGCCTCCCTGAGATGCCGCCCGCGACCGGTACCCGTCGGAGACGCCGCCCGCGCCGAGACGCTGCACTGGCTGCCCCTGCGCACGCTCACCACGCCCGCCGGTGACGCCGCCGTGCCGCTGGAGGACCTGGACCCCTACCGCGACCTCGACGGCCCCGTACCGCCGGCCCGGCTGGACGCCGACGAGGCCGAGGCCTGGCAGCGGCTGTTCGACGAGGCCGCCGGCATCCTCGCCGCGGCGGGCGACGCGGGCCCGCCCGGACGGCTCGACCCCGCCGAGATCCGGACGATCGTGCCCTGGGAGCGGACCAGCCTGCTGCCCGAGCCGCCGCCCGACGTCCGGGTGTCCGCCTCCAGCGGCGACTCCTACGGCGCCATGGTCATCGCCCGCCCCGCCTCGGCGACCGCGCTCGCCGAGGCGCTGGTCCACGAGTTCCAGCACAGCAAGCTCGCCGCCCTGATCCACCTCTTCCCGCTCCTCGACGACGACCGGGCCGAGCACTACTACGCCCCCTGGCGCCACGACCCGCGCCATCTCACCGGCCTGCTGCACGGCGCCTACGCCTTCACCGGCGTCGCCGGATTCTGGCGCGACCGCCTGGCCGAGCCCGAGCACGCCGGGACGGCCGCCTACCACTTCGCGCTGCGCCGCACCCAGAGCCGGCTGGTGGTGCGCACCCTGCTCACCAGCGGCCGGCTCACCCCCGCCGGGCACGCCCTGGTCACCGGCCTCGCCCGCACCCTCGACGGCTGGCTGCGCGAGCCCGTCGACCCGGCCGCCCTCACCCGGGCCCGCACCGCCGCCGCCCTGCACCGCACCGAGTGGCGCCTGCGCAACGTGGCCCGCGCGGCCGGGACGCAGGGCGCTCCTCTCACCGGTGACACACCGCCCGGCACCGCGCCGCTGCGACCCGACCGCGCCCCCTGGCCCGACCACCGCACCCACGCCTTCGCCACCGCGCCCGAGCATCCGCGCACCCCCGACGAACACCTCGCCGCGGGCGACCCGGCCGCCGCCCTCGAGGGCTACGCCAAGGAGCTGGCCCGGGAGCCCGGCGACCCGCATCTGCTCGCCGGATGGATCGTCGCCCGGGCCGCGCTGGAGCCCGGCTCCGCCGCCCGGCGCATGCTCGCCAGGCCCGAACTGGTGCCGGCCCGGCTCGCCGGGTGACCGGGCGGCCGGTGAGTCCGCCGGGTGACCTAGGCGGCGGCTGAGTCCGCCGGGTGACCCGAGCGGCGGCCGAGTCCGCCGGGTGATCCGGGGCCGCCGACGAGTCTGTGCAACAGGGGGGTGAACAGGCGCTCGAGTGGTCAGGATGGAGGCATGACCTACCACGTCGACTCCGAGGCCGGGCGACTGCGCCGCGTCATCCTGCACCGGCCCGACCTCGAGCTCAAAAGGCTCACGCCGAGCAACAAGGACGCGCTGCTCTTCGACGACGTGCTCTGGGTGCGCCGGGCACGTGCCGAGCACGACGGATTCGCGGACGTGCTGCGCGACCGGGGCGTCACCGTGCACCTCTTCGGCGATCTGCTCACCGAGACGCTGGAGATCCCGGCTGCGCGGGCACTCGTCCTGGACCGGGTCTTCGACGAGAAGGAGTACGGTCCGCTGGCCACCGACCATCTGCGGGCCGCCTTCGAGACCCTTCCCGCGGCGGAACTGGCCTCGGCCCTGGTCGGCGGCATGACCAAGCGGGAGTTCCTGGACGCCCACGCCGAGCCGGTCTCCGTGCGCTTCCACGCCATGGAGCTGGACGACTTCCTGCTCGACCCGCTGCCCAACCACCTCTTCACCCGGGACACCTCCGCCTGGATCTACGACGGGGTCGCCATCAACGCGATGCGCTGGCCGGCGCGGCAGCGCGAGACGGTGCACTTCGAGGCGATCTACCGGCACCATCCGCTGTTCACCCGTGAGCGCTTCCACGTCTGGTCCGAGGGGCAGGCCGACTACCCGTCCACCATCGAGGGCGGCGACGTGCTGGTCATCGGCAACGGCGCGGTGCTGATCGGGATGAGCGAGCGGACCACCCCGCAGGCCGTGGAGATGCTGGCGCACAAGCTGTTCGCGGCCGGTTCGGCGCAGACCATCGTGGCCCTGGACATGCCGAAGAGACGCGCCTTCATGCATCTCGACACGGTGATGACGATGATCGACGACGACACCTTCACCCAGTACGCGGGCCTCGGCATGCTGCGCTCCTACACCATCGAACCGGGCGCCGGCGAGAAGGAGCTGAAGGTCACCGACCATCCGCCGGAGCACATGCACCGCGCCATCGCCGCCGCCCTGGGGCTCAGCGAGATCCGGGTGCTGACCCCCACCCAGGACGTGCACTCGGCGGAGCGCGAGCAGTGGGACGACGGCTGCAACGTCCTGGCGGTCGAGCCGGGCGTGGTCGTCGCCTACGAGCGGAACTCCACCACCAACACGCATCTGCGCAAGCAGGGCATCGAGGTGATCGAGATCCCGGGCAGCGAACTGGGCCGCGGCCGCGGCGGCCCCCGCTGCATGAGCTGCCCGGTGGAGCGCGACCCGGTCGGCTGAGCCCCCGGCAGCGGCGGCTCCGGGACCTCGGAGGGGCGGGCGGGTGCCCGGGAGTGATGCGGTTTTGGAGTGC
>NZ_BAAAIZ010000105.1:0-3631 GCF_039526425.1 Streptomyces thermospinosisporus | reverse complement strand
ACCGGGGGGAGGAACCCGGCATGGGGGACGGGCAGGAGACGGCGCGGCGGCTGCGGGCGGCGCTGCGGGGCGGGGCGGGGCCGGGGGGAGCGCGGCGGCGTGGGCAAGGGGGAACACCTCCGGACGACGGCCGTACGCGGGATCGTGAGCACGGTAGGCCGATACGATCTCCGGCCCGGCATATCGCCCCCGGCGCGCGCGGGGGTGTCCCCCGTTCGCGGTAACGTGATGCCCCTATGAACGCCAATCCCGACGTGCGGCCCCCGGCCGTTTCCGTGATCATGCCCGTCCTCAACGAGGAGCGGCACCTGCGTGGCGCGGTCCGCGCGATCCTCGCCCAGGAGTACGCCGGCGAGATGGAGGTCGTGATCGCCCTCGGTCCGTCCACGGACCGCACGGACGAGATCGCCGCCGAGCTCGCCGCCGAGGATCCGCGGGTGCGCACCGTGCCCAACCCGACCGGCCGCACCCCGGCCGCCCTCAACGCGGCGATCAGGGCCTCGCGCCATCCGGTCGTGGTCCGCGTCGACGGGCACGGGATGCTCTCCCCGGACTACATCGCCACCGCGGTCCGGCTGCTGGAGGAGACCGGCGCGCAGAACGTCGGCGGCATCATGCACGCCGAGGGCGAGAACGACTGGGAGCACGCGGTCGCCGCCGCCATGACATCGCGGATAGGCGTCGGGAACGCCGCCTTCCACACGGGCGGCGAGGCCGGCCCCGCCGAGACGGTCTACCTCGGTGTCTTCCGGCGCGAGGCGCTGGAGCAGCAGGGCGGCTACAACGAGGAGTTCATCCGCGCCCAGGACTGGGAGCTGAACTACCGCATCCGCGAGGCGGGCGGCCTGATCTGGTTCTCGCCGGAGCTGAAGGTGTCCTACCGGCCCCGGCCGAACGTGCGGGCGCTGGCCAAGCAGTACAAGGACTACGGCCGCTGGCGGCACGTGGTGGCCCGCTACCACTCCGGCTCCATCAACCTGCGCTACCTCGCCCCGCCGGCCGCCGTGTGCGCGATCGCGGCCGGGACCGTGCTGGGCGCGCTGCTCACCCCGTGGGGCTTCGTGGTGCCCGGCGGCTACCTCGCGGCGATCCTGCTCGGCTCGATCCCGGCCGGCAAGGGCCTGCCGCTGAAGGCGCGGCTGCAGATCCCGGTGGCGCTGGCGACCATGCACATGTCGTGGGGCTGGGGCTTCCTGACCAGCCCGCGCTCCCTGGCGCGGAAGGTCATCGCCTCCCGCCGCCCGGCGGTCAAGGCGGACCGCGCCCAGGCGGCCTGACTCCGCGAGGACAGCGAGGAAGGGCGCTCGGAGAACCGAGCGCCCTTCTTCGTGTCCTGCCGGCCGGCGGGGGTTACGGCAGGTTGCGGGCCATGACGATCCGCTGGACCTGGTTGGTGCCCTCATAAATCTGCGTGCTTGACAGGCCATACGGCTGTGACCTGCACGAATACCCCTCCCAGAGGGGGCCTCCCCAGCACTTCCCCATGATCATCAAGAGTCTGCCCAGATGGGACCGGCCGCAGCAGAGGCACAGCCGGAAGGGCAGTGGACGAGCAGGCACGCGGGAGGTTACGCGGTTTCCTGTTCCGTCAACCGTGATCGCTTGACCCGCACGCCCGGCCCTCGGGAGCATCGACCCAGAGCGAGGCACTGGCAGCGGCATGGGAGGGGAACCCAGACCATGAAGGTCACCAAGCTGGTCAGCACGTGCGACATCAAGGACTGTCCGACGATCTACGCGACGGATCGCGGCACCTTCCTGGTGCAGGGCGAGACGCCGACCGACCACGGGCTTCAGATTCCCGCTCACGAAACCCTGGTCGAGATCCCGATGGAACTGCTCCAGAAGGCCGTCCGTGACAACCTCATCTAAGACCCTCGGCGACCTCTTCGACTCGTTCGAGCGTGAGGCTTTCCGCCTAGAGACCCTGGACGACTACAGCAAGTCCGGGAACGTCGACGCATATCACGCCTACCTGGCCGGAGAGCCGCAGCCGGATGACTACAACGCCGGGTGGGTGGAGGAACTGCGCTCGCACACCGAAAACGGGAAGCGGGTCTATAGAGTGCACATTCTGTCGCGCCCACTCACGGACTATCTTTGCTTCGAACTCGGGTGGGGCTACCGGAAGAACATGACCGGGGGCGAAGAGTTTTTCATCCTCGACATCACCGACAAACCAAATCCCCTGCCCGGCGTTCCGGACTTCTGGTGCTTCGACTCGGAGTGCGTGGCCGTGATGAACTACGACGGGGCAGGAAAGTACCTGGGTTCACAGGTGCTGGAATCAGACCGGGCGGCGGAGTTCACCAGGTACCGTGACACGGCACTTGCGCACGCAGAACCATTCACCGAATGGTGGGCCAAGTACGGGGCGTGAACAGAGCACAGATTGGGGCCGCGCTGCGGGCGCTGCGAATGGCATCCGGAAAGGAAGCCAAGGCAGTGGCCCGCAGCGCCCTCATGTCTCCGTCCAAGCTGTCCAAGATCGAGAATGCCAAGCTCGCACCGAGCGTCACGGACGTTGAACGCATCCTGACCGCCATCGGCGTCTCAGATGAGGTCAAGGCCGAGTACACGGAGGCCGCCCGAGCATCGGCGACGGAAGCGACAGCGTGGCGGCTACTGAAGCGCATCGGCGTCCACAAAGGGCAGCAAGCCGCCAAGGCCCTGGAAGCCCAGTTGTCGACGCTGCGGCTCTTTCAACCGGCCCTAGTCCCCGGCCTGCTTCAAACCCCCGAGTACATCCGCGCCGTTCTGAGACGGCACAACCTGAGTGAAGACGCCCTCACGCGCACGATCAACGGAAGACTTGAACGGCAAGCGGTTCTCTATGACAGCACGAAATCACTTCAGTTCGTCATCACGGAACCCGTGCTGAGGTGGAGAATTATCCCCCCGCAGATGATGGCGGCGCAACTCGACCGCATCGCCTCCATATCTCGCCTGCCTCACGTGGATATTCGGGTGGTGCCACTGACGATTCAGCAGCACGACATCGCCAATCACGCGTTCGTCATTCGCGATGACCACATGGTGACGATAGAGACCGTGCACGCTGAAGTCGTCGTTACGGACCCAAGAGACGTTTGGACTGTACGTAGATAAGTTCGACGGGTTCGCAGCCGTAGCTCTGTCAGGCGCCAGAATGCGGGGCTTGCTCGAAGACATCCGAAACAACTTTTTGCGAGAACAGGAAACAGCCTAGAGGCACGCCCCCGGCCAGCCGAAGATGGCGTCATGGGGAGCGAAGAGAGAACTTCCGATCCAGAGTCGACCGCATCGGCAATCAGCGTGATGATGGGTCCAAGTGAGCCGTCTCCTAAGCCTGGTTGCCGTACCTGCCTCTCACTATCGGTCAGTCGCGAGAACGCGCGATCCGCAGGGGACCACAGCGGGGTTTCAGACGGCAACGTGAGGCTCCGCCGCCACCAAGCGGAGGCGCACGAGTGACGCGCAGGGGAGCAGCGCAGCGGCTGTTCACTGACCGACCGCTGATGACGATGCGCGTTTCCCGTGACTCCGGGCGAACGTGGGAGCCCGAGCGGGCAGTGTCGGCGAGCGACGATCTAGCCTCGCGCTTTCATGAAGCGGGCTGTCCGGCAGGCGGTCAGGAAAGCAGAAAGTGCCC
>NZ_BAAAIZ010000104.1:0-8078 GCF_039526425.1 Streptomyces thermospinosisporus | reverse complement strand
CTTCCTTCGTACTCACCCTCTCGGGCTTTCCTCCGGGCGCTTCCCTTCGGTGTTTCTGACTCTATCAGATCTTTTTCTCGACCTGACCCCCAGTCAGCGGGGTTCGTCCGCACGGCCGTTGGGCCGCGCCGACGTCTCAAACCTTAGCGGACTCGCTCCGTATTCCCAAATCGAGGGAAGTGGAATTGAATTCGGGCATGCCGAATTCGCTCCCACTGGAGGAGCACGTCATAGGTGTGAGTGCCGCTGATGCGGCGGAAGTGTGGCCTCAGAACCATTTTGGCCCCGTGGCAACCCGAAGAACCTTACGGATGGGTACGGGGGGTGTCAAGGGGATCCCGTCAAGATCTTTTAGTCCAGGTCCTCGAGCCGGCCGCCGGCGTCCGGCTGGGCATGCTCCACCCTGCGGAGCAGACGGGTGAGGACCTCTTCGAGGACGGTGCGCTCCTCTGGTGAGAGGTCCTGGAGGAGGTCCGCCTCGAAGACCGTCGCCTTGCGCATGACCTCCAGCCACTTCTCGCGGCCCGCGGGGGTCAGCTCCACGATCACGCGGACGCGGTTGGACTCGTCCCGCTCCCGGGTGACCAGGCCCTCGGCGACCATGCGGTCGATGCGGTGCGTCATGGCGGCTGGAGTGAGGCCGAGGCGCTTGGCCAGCTCGCCGGGACCCATCCGGTAGGGGGCGCCGGAGAGGACGAGGGCCTTGAGGACCTCCCAGTCGGCGTTGCTGATGCCCAGCTCGGCGGTCTGGCGTCCGTAGGCGACGTTCATGCGGCGGTTGAGCCGCGACAGCGCGGAGACGATCTTCTCGACCTGCGGGTCGAGGTCCTGGAATTCGCGCTGGTAAGCGGCGATCTGCTCTTCGAGTGACGGCTCGCTCAGGCCGGGGGTGTCGCCCATGGTCGCAGTATGGCACGCCCTCGCTTTGCCTTGAAGTCCTTCGCTGTGTACTCTTTAGCTTCGAACTTTAGCTTCAAAGTATTGGCTCCTGACTAGTGAGAGAGGTGAACGTGACCAGGGCGATGGGCGCAGCGATGCGCCGGATCCAAGTGGGCAACGCACTCAGCGCCTTCGGACTGGGCTTCACGGTCCCCTACCTGTACGTCTATGTGGCGCAGGTCCGGGGTCTTGGGGCCGTGACGGCGGGCATGGTGCTCGCCGTCTTCGCCGTGGCTGCGCTGATCGTGCTCCCGTTCGCCGGGCGGACGATCGTCCGGCGCGGCCCGCTGCCGGTGCTGCTCGCCGCTCTGGTCACCGCCGCGATCGGGGCGCTGAGCCTCGGACTGTCGGGCAGTGCGGTGAGCGTGCTGCTGTCGGCGGCGGCGCTCGGCGCGGGGCAGGCCGTGATGCAGCCGGCGCTGGCCACGATGATCGTGGACTGCTCCTCCTCCGGGACGCGGTCGCGGGCGTTCGCCATGCAGTTCTTTCTGCAGAACCTGGGGCTGGGCATCGGCGGTCTGATCGGCGGGCATCTCGTCGACGCGAGCCGGGCCTCGTCGTTCACGCTGCTGTTCACGCTCGAGGCGGCGATCTTCCTGCTGCTGGTCGTGGTGATGGCGACGGTGCGGATGCCGCACTCGCCGCGGGTGGAGGACGTGCCGCAGTCCGCGAAGGGCAGCTGGAAGCAGCTGCTGGGCAACCGGGCCATGGTGCAGCTGTGCGTGCTGGGCTTCGTGCTGTTCTTCGCCTGCTACGGGCAGTTCGAGTCGGGGCTGAGCGCCTACGGCGTGGAGGCGGCCGGGATCTCGACGTCCGCGCTGGGCACGGCCCTGGCGGCGAACACGCTGATGATCGTGGTGGCGCAGTTCGCGGTGCTGCGGTTCGTGGAGCGGCGCAAGCGGTCGCGGGTGATCGCCTCCGTGGGCCTGATCTGGGCCGTGGCGTGGGCCGTGGCCGGGTACGCGGGCCTCGGCAACGGCAGCCAGGAGATGGCGACGGCCGCTTTCGTGTCGACGTACGCGCTGTTCGGGCTCGGTGAGGCGATGCTGTCGCCGACGCTGGCCCCGCTGGTGGCCGATCTGGCGCCGACCGGGATGGCGGGGCAGTACAACTCCGCGTTCGCCCTGGTGAAGCAGCTCGCGCTGGCCGTCGGTCCGGCGGTGGGCGGGCCGCTGGGGGCCTCGCTGCACGCGCCGTACATCGTGGTCTTCGTGCTGTTCTCGCTGGGGATCACGGTACTGGCGCTGCGGCTGGGGCGGCAGCTGACCGAGGCGCAGGACCATCCGTCGGCCGCGCGCAGCCGGGTGGTGGCGCAGGGCGGCGCGCCGAGGGGGAATGCACCGGCGCACGTGTGACGCCTGCGCCCCTCCTCGTTCCCTGGTGAGCCCTGCCGTGCTTCCCGGTGGCCGTCGGTCTACGGCCGGCCGGGGTGCGGCAGGGCGAACTCGCACCAGACCGCCTTGCCGCCGCCCGGGGTGCGGCGGCTGCCCCAGTTGGAGGCGATGGTCGCCACGATGGAGATGCCCCGGCCGGACTCGTCGCCCGGTTCCGCGCGGCGGCGCCTGGGCAGGTGGTCGTCGCCGTCGGTGACCTCGATGATCAGGCGGCGGTCGGTGCGGCGCAGGCGCAGGCGCATGGGGGGTGTGCCGTGCTGGAGGGAGTTGGCCACGAGCTCGCTGGTGGCGAGGACGCCCAGGTCGTGCAGCTCGGTGGGAAAGCGCCAGCTGGTGAGAACCCCGGAGGCGAAGGCGCGGGCGCGCGGGGCGGCCTCCACGCCGCCGAGGAGTTCCAGGGCGGCGTTGCGGAAGAGTTCGGACTCCGGTCCCTTGCGGGCGGGGTGCTGGAGGACCAGGACGGCGACGTCGTCGTCGTGGTCGGGGGTGACGCCGGCGGAGCGGACCAGGCGGTCGCAGACGACCTGGGGGCTGCCGGTCGCGCCGGCGAGGGCGCGTTCCAGGGCGGCGATGCCCTCGTCCAGGTCCTCGTTGCGGCGTTCGACCAGGCCGTCGGTGTAGAGGACGGCGGTGGAGCCGGGGCCGAGGGGGACGGAGCCGGAGGAGTGCATCCAGCCGCCGGTGCCGAGCGGGGGGCCGGTGGGTTCGTCGGCGCGCTGGACGGTGCCGTTCTCGTCGCGGACCAGGATCGGCAGATGGCCGGCGGAGGCGTACACCAGGCGGCCCTCGTTGGGGTCGTGGATGGCGTAGACGCAGGTGGCGATCTGGTTGGCGTCGATCTCCATGGCGAGGCCGTCGAGCAGCTGGAGCACCTCGTGCGGCGGGAGGTCGAGGCGGGCGTAGGCGCGCACGGCGGTGCGGAGCTGGCCCATGACGGCGGCGGCGCGCACGCCGCGCCCCATGACGTCGCCGATGACGAGCGCGGTGCGTCCGCCGCCGAGGGTGATCACGTCGTACCAGTCGCCGCCGACCGCGGCCTCGGTGCCGCCCGGGTGGTAGGTGGCGGCGATGCGCAGGTCGTCGGGCTCCTCGAGCTCCTGGGGGAGCAGGGAGCGCTGGAGGGTGACGGCGGTCTCGCGCTGGCGGCGTTCGCTGGCGCGCAGGCGTTCGGCGGCCTCGGCGTGGTCGGTGACATCGGTGGCGAAGACCAGTACGCCGCGGCCGCCGCCGTCCTCGGTGACGGGTGTGCAGGTGAAGGTGTAGGAGCGGCCGTCGGGGGCCTTGCGGGACTTGACCGTGCGGGGCTTGCCGCTGCGCAGGACCTGGTCGAGGAGGGGCAGCAGGCCCAGTTCGGCGAGTTCGGGCAGGGCGCCGCGGGCGGGGGCGCCGACGGGGCGGGGGCCGAAGGCGGCGGTGTAGGCGTCGTTGACGTAGGCGAGGCGGTGGTCGGGGCCGTGGACCAGGGCGACGAGGGAGGGGATGCGGTCGAGGACCTCGCGCACCTTGAGGTCGTCGACCGCGGGGACGGGGGGTGCGTCGTCGGTGAGGTGCTCGGCGCGGGCCGCCGGCACGGAGCCCTCTCCCCGCCGGTCCGGGGTGACCGTGAGATCGGCCCGCGCTGCGGCGCGGCGCTGCGTTCCGGGGAGCCGGGCGCTCCAGCGCGTGAAGTTCACTAATCCTTGCCTCGGTTAGTTGTCGGCGGCCCAAGGCCGGGACCGGCCGGGGTCCCGGGACCGCACGGGGCTTGCTGCGGCCCGCCCGCGTGGTGGACCAGTCTGGCAGGCCGCCGGCCGGGCCGGCATCCGTCAGACGCCGCGCCCGCCGGCGGAGTTCCTGGGTCCGGTCAGGACGACCCCTTCGGGTCGTGCGGGGGGTCTTGAGAAGGCTTTCCACCGGCCGCGAGTTCGAACTCCGCCCGGGGGTGTTCGAGTGAACCCAGGGAGACGATCTCCCGTTTGAACAGTCCGGCGAGGGTCCATTCGGCGGCCACGCGTGCCTTGCGGTTGAAGGTGGGGACGCGGCTGAGGTGGTAGGTGCGGTGCATGAACCAGGCGGGGTAGCCCTTGAGCTTGCGTCCGTAGATCTGGGCGACGCCCTTGTGCAGGCCGAGGGAGGCGACGGAGCCGGCGTACTTGTGGGCGTAGGTCTCCAGGGGTTCGCCGCGCAGGGAGTGGGCGATGTTGTCGCCGAGCGTCCTGGCCTGGCGCAGGGCGTGCTGGGCGTTGGGGGCGCAGGTGCGGCCCGCGTCCGGGGCGGTGACGTCGGGGACGGCGGCGGCGTCTCCGGCGCCCCAGGCGTGCGGGGCGCCGTCGACGGCGAGTTGGGCGGTGCACTTGAGCCGGCCGCGTTCGTCGAGCGGGAGGTCGGTGGCGGCGAGGACCGGGTGCGGTTTGACGCCGGCGGTCCATACGACGGTGCGGGTGGGGAAGCGTGAGCCGTCGCTGAGCACGGCCACCCGGTCGGCGCAGGACTCCAGTCTGGTCTCCAGGCGTACGTCGATGTTGCGGCGGCGCAGCTCGGTGACGGTGTAGCGGCCCATCTCCTCGCCGACCTCGGGGAGGATGCGGTCGGAGGCCTCGACGAGGATCCACTTCATGTCCTCGGGCCGCAGGTTGTGGTAGTAGCGCGCGGCGTAGCGGGCCATGTCCTCCAGCTCGCCGAGTGCCTCCACGCCGGCGTAGCCGCCGCCGACGAAGACGAAGGTGAGGGCGGCGTCGCGGACGGCCGGGTCGCGGGTGGAGGAGGCGATGTCCATCTGCTCCAGGACGTGGTTGCGCAGGCCGATGGCCTCCTCCACGGTCTTGAAGCCGATGCCGTGCTCGGCGAGTCCGGGGACGGGCAGGGTGCGCGAGACGGATCCGGGGGCGAGGACGAGTTCGTCGTAGGCGAGCTGCCGGCCGCCGGTGCCCTCCTCCTCGGTGGCGAGGGTGGTGATGGTCGCGGTGCGTTTGGCGTGGTCGATGCCGGTGGCCTCGCCGATGATGACGCGGCAGCGGTCGAGGACCCGGCGCAGCGGTACGACGACGTGCCGGGGGGAGATGGCGCCGGCGGCCGCCTCGGGGAGGAAGGGCTGGTACGTCATGTACGGGTCCGGGCTGACGACCGTGATCTCGGCCTCGCCCCGTTCGAGTTCCCGTTTGAGCTTCCGCTGGAGGCGCAGGGCCGTGTACATCCCGACGTAGCCGCCGCCGACAACGAGAATGCGCGCACGTTCCTTCACCATCCCATGACGCACCCGTCGCTTGCGTTTGTCCACAGGCTCGACGAATTGTGTGACCGGAGGCCAAAGGTGCTCCGCTTTGGCCGAATGACCTATTGCCCGAGCATCGGCGCAGGTCAGCGCTGGTGCTCCGGGGGCCGCCCGGGGGCGCATTTCGGACGAATGTGTCTCGTGCTCCGATCGGGGGGCGCTCCGTGCGGAACCTGCCCCTTCTGAATTGACCCCCTCTCAACTATGTTCGTCTCTCGACGGGGTGTAGGGGGATGCGCTCGTCGGGTCCGCGACGGGCGGGGTCGATCACCGGGCTCGTTCCGTGAGCCCCGGATATGTAGGGCGGGGAGAGGTCTCCGGGGGGAGACGTCATCAACCGGGGGAAGCGTATGCATGTTCAGGAATCCCATTGGTCTTCCGCTGTCGCGACGGGCGCGGCGGTGAGCGCATCTACGGGGACGACGGGTTCGACGGGTTCGACGGGTTCGACGGGTTCGACGGGTTCGACGGGTTCGACGGGTTCGACGGGTTCGACGGGTTCGACGGGGAACGGTCGCGCGGACAGGGCGCGTACGACACCGCTGCGGGTGGACGCACAGCGCAATCTGGAGCATGTGCTCCGGGCGGCGCGCGAGGTCTTCGGCGAGCTGGGTTACGGCGCGCCGATGGAGGACGTGGCGCGCAGGGCCCGGGTGGGCGTGGGCACGGTCTACCGGCGGTTCCCGAGCAAGGACGTGCTGGTGCGGCGCATAGCCGAGGAGGAGATCTCCCGGCTGACCGAGCAGGCGCGGGCGGCGCTCGGGCAGGAGGACGAGCCGTGGTCGGCGCTCTCCCGCTTCCTGCGCACCTCGGTCGCCTCGGGTGCCGGCCGGCTGCTGCCGCCGCAGGTCCTGCGGGTGGGTGTGGTGGAGGACCACGCACGAGTGCCGCAGCAGCGGACCCAGCCGGGCACGGGTGAGCTGCGTCTGGTTCCGGAGGAACCGCCCGCGCCGGAGGACGACGCGGGTGCCTCGCAGCTGCTCGAGGTGGTGGGCCGGCTCGTGGAGCGCGCCCGCGCGGCGGGCGAGCTGCGGGCGGACGTCACGGTCTCGGACGTTCTGCTGGTGATCGCGACGGCGGCCCCGTCGCTGCCGGACGCGGCGCAGCAGGCGGCGGCCTCGGCCCGCCTGCTGGACATCCTGCTGGAGGGTCTGCGGTCGCGTCCCGCGTAGGACGCCGCGGGTGACAGCCAGCAGACTTCCGGACAGCTGCCGGATGGGCTTCCGGACAGCTGCCGGACGACTTCCGGACGGCTGCCGGATGGGCTTCCGGACAGCTGCCGGAGGAAGGCTCAGGGGGAACGATTCCTGACGGGCTCGACCCCTGAGCCTTCCCCGAACACACGCACTTGAGTGCTCGCGTTCGACAGGTCCCCACCAACGAGTGGAAGACCCCCGCTATCGGGCCCTGCCCTGGGAACGCTGTGGCACCCTGACCCCTGTTCATGACGGGCCGGGCAGCTGGCGGGGGCTTTTTCGCGATGAGCGACGACGGGCGGGACGAGCCGTGCGCCGACGACGGCGCACGGCAGGTGCCGAGCCAGGGGCGTGCCCCGCTGGACGATGTCGACGGCTCGGTCCCGGCCCAGCGCGACCGGCGCGAGGAGGGCGTACTGCCGCCCCCGCGCGTACTGCCCCCTCCGCCCGTGCGGCCGCCGTCCGACGCCGAGCTGATCGGCCGGATGCGCTCGGGCGACGACTCGGCGTACGAGGAGCTGTACCGGCGGCACGCCGACGCGGTACGCCGCTACGCACGCACCTGCTGCCGGGACGCGCACACCGCGGAGGACCTGACCGCGGAGGTGTTCGCCCGCATGCTCCAGGCGGTGCGCGGCGGTTCGGGCCCCGAGCACGCCGTGCGCGCCTATCTGCTGACCTGCGTCCGGCGGGTCGCCGCGCACTGGACGCGGTCCGCCAAGCGGGAGCAACTGGTCGACGACTTCGCGGTCTTCGCACGTCAGGCCGCCCGGCTCGCCGACGGCTCCGACGTCCACACCCTGGATCTGGGCGCGGACGTGCGGGCGATGCACGAGGCCGAGCAGTCGCTCGCCATGCAGGCGTTCCGCTCGCTGCCGGAGCGGTGGCAGGCGGTGCTGTGGCACACCGAGGTCGAGGACGAGTCGCCGAGCGAGGTCGCCACGCTGTTCGGCCTGGACGCCAACGGCACGCGGGTGCTGGCCAGCCGGGCGCGTGAGGGGCTCAAGCAGGCGTACCTCCAGGCCCACGTCAGTTCCGCCCTCACCGCCGACGACGAGTGCGCCCGCTACGCCGACCAGCTCGGCACCTACGCCCGAGGCCGGCTGCGCACCCGCGCAGAGCGGGGCCTGCGCAAGCATCTGGAGAAGTGCGCCCGCTGCCGGCTGGCCGCCGCCCAGATCGAGGAAGTCGCCTCGGGCATCCCCGCGTTCGTGCCGGTGGCCGTCATCGGCTGGTTCGGCACCGCCGGGTACGCCAAGGTGGCCGGTCTCGTCGCCGGCGGCGAGGTCGGCGACGATG
>NZ_BAAAIZ010000103.1:14630-16366 GCF_039526425.1 Streptomyces thermospinosisporus | reverse complement strand
CCCGGGGCGCGGCCGACGCGGTGGCCCAGCTCGAACTCAGGGCCGGGCGGCTGCGGTTCGCCGGGATCGGCAATGTGGGCGCGCGCCTCAGGGACGGCGACCGGTGGCGGGCGCTGCTGTCCCGGCCCGGCATCGTCGGGGCGCACCGGCCCGGCACCCTCCGCGAGGACGAGATGCCCTGGACCCGCGACAGCCTGCTGATCCTGCACACCGACGGGCTGCCCAGCCGCTGGTCGCCCCCGTCCGGCGACGGCCTCACCGCGGCCGACCCGGCCGTCACGGCCGCGGTGACGATCCGTGACGCCGGGAGTTCCGCACGGCCGGTGCGGGACGACACCGCCGTGACCGTCCTGTCCCCGACCTCGCCGGACCGACCATGACCCGTACCTGGCGCATCACCACCGTCATCGACGCGGCCCGTGCCCGGATCGCGCTCGCCCGGCTGGCCGCGGAGCGGGGCCTGCCGGCCGGCGAGCGCGCCCGGCTGGCCACGACGGTCAGCGAGCGGCTGCGGCAGTGCCTCACCAAGGGCGGCACCTGGCTGCTCACCCTGGACACGGCCGGCCCGGCCGGATCGGCGCGGCTGCACCTGGTGCTGACGCCACCTCAGGAGGCGCGCGACGGCGGCGAACCGCCGTGGGAGGTCACGGTGGCCTGCCCCGGCGGGGACGCGACGGCCGGTGCGGTACCGTCCGGCACGGCAGAACCGTCGGCGCTGGCGGAGGCGCTGCTGGGCGCCGACGAGGACACCGCCGTGGTGCTGGACCGGCTCACCGAGCAGGAGGAGCTGGTCGCCTTCCACCGGGAGGAGCTGGAGCAGACCAACCGGGGCGTGCTGGCGCTGCACGCCGAGCTGGACGCCGCCGGCCGGGCACAGCGGGAGGCGTTCGCCGCCGAGCGCGCGGCGCGCACCGAGGCGGAGAACGCCCGCCACCGGCTGACGTTCCTGGCGGACGCCAGCGCGGCGCTGAACGCCTCCCTCAACCAGGAGGAGATCCTGCGCCGGCTGCCGGAGTTGCTGGTGCCGGCCTACGCCTGCGAGGTGGACGTCTGGCTGTTCGACGACGAGGACGACCTGCGCGGCCCGCCCTCCCGGCCGGCCGCCGCCGTGCGCGCGCTGCGCACCGGGCGGCCCCAGTACGCGGCGGACCACCCCGGCGGGCTGCCCGGCGTCGACGACCATCCCGCCTCGGCGCTCTCCCCGGGGCGTGCGCTGCTGTGCGTGCCGCTGCTGACCCGGCGGGCCCCGCTGGGTGTGCTGACGCTGTCGCCGCCCGGGGCGTGCTGGGACGCGGACGACGCCGTGATGCTGATCGAGCTGGCCCGGCGGGCCGGGATCGCCCTGGACAACGCGCGCCGCTTCGAGCACAACCGGGACATCGCCGAGACGCTGCAGCGGGCCCTGCTCACCGAGTTGCCGGTCACCCCCGGCCTCACGCTCGCCGCGCGGTATCTGCCGGCCACGCACGGCCTGAACATCGGCGGTGACTGGTACGACGCCTTCCGCCAGCCGGACGGCAGCCTGATCACCGTCATCGGCGATGTCACCGGGCACGGGCTGCACGCGGCGGTGATGATGAGCCAGCTGCGCACCGCGCTGCGGGCCTACGCGGTGGACGGGGGCAGTCCCGGCCGGCTGCTGACCCGGCTGCACGGGTTCCTGCACCATCTGCAGCCCGATCTGTACGCCACCGCGGTCATCACCCGCGTCCACCCCGACGAGCCGACGCTGACCT
>NZ_BAAAIZ010000103.1:0-14611 GCF_039526425.1 Streptomyces thermospinosisporus | reverse complement strand
CCGCCGGTCATCCGCCGCCGGTGCTGCGGCTGCCCGACGGTCGGGTGCGGGTGCTGGACGCCAAGCCGGGCGCGATGCTCGGCATCCCGCTGCGGCAGGACATCGCCGACCACACCGAGCGGCTCGAGCCGGGCTCGACGCTGGCGCTGTACACGGACGGTCTGGTGGAGCGGCGGGCCCGGGGCATCGACCCGGGGATCGCCCGACTGGCGGCGGCGCTCGGGGCGTTCGACCCCGGGGAGCTGGAGGCGGACCTGGAGGGCGCGGCGGACCGGACGCTGCACCCGCTGCTCAGCGACTCCGAGCGCGACGACGACGTGTGCCTGCTGCTGTGCCATCTGCACGAGCGATCGATTCCCGGTGCGCTCCGGCCGGTGGGCGGGCATCGTGGTGCTGAGCAGGGGCACGCGTAGGGCGTCGGCGTTCCGGCACATCGCCGCCGCCGGGGCGCCGCCGGCCGCAGAAAGGGAGAACGCCGTGACTCGACCCAGGATCCTCGTGGTGGGTGCAGGCTTCGCCGGTGTGGAGTGCGTGCGCCGGCTGGAGCGCAGACTGACCCCGAACGAAGCCGACGTCACCCTGGTGACGCCGTTCTCCTATCAGCTGTATCTGCCGCTGCTGCCCCAGGTGGCCTCCGGCGTGCTGACCCCGCAGTCGATCGCGCTGTCCCTGCGCCGCAGCCGGAAGTACCGCACGCGGATCATTCCCGGCGGTGCCATCGGGGTGGACCTGAAAGCCAAGGTGTGCGTGATCCGCACCATCACCGACGAGATCGTCAACGAGCCGTACGACTACATCGTGCTGGCCCCCGGCAGCGTCACCCGCACCTTCGACATCCCGGGACTGGTCGACCACGCCTTCGGCCTGAAGACCCTCGCCGAGGCCGCCTACATCCGGGACCACGTCATCTCGCAGCTCGACCTGGCCGACGCCAGCCCCGACCCGGCCGAGCGGGCCGCGCGGCTGCAGTTCGTGGTGGTCGGCGGCGGCTACGCGGGCACCGAGACCGCGGCCTGTCTGCAGCGGCTCACGCACGCCGCGGTCAAGCGCTACCCGCGGCTGGACCCGCATCTGATCAAGTGGCATCTGATCGACATCGCGCCGAAGCTGATGCCGGAGCTGGGCGAGAAGCTGGGGCGCAGCGCGCACCAGATCCTGACCCGGCGCGGCATCGAGATCTCGCTGAAGACCTCCATCGAGAAGGCCGGCCCGGACGAGGTGACCTTCACCGACGGCCGGGTGGTGCCGACGCACACCCTGATCTGGACGGCCGGGGTGGCCGCCAGTCCCCTCATCGCCACGCTGGGCGCGGAGACCGTCAAGGGGCGCCTCGCCGTCACCGCCGACATGGCCCTGCCCGGCTACGACGGTGTGTTCGCGCTCGGTGACGCCGCCGCGGTGCCGGACCAGGGCAAGGGCGAGGGCGCCGTGTGCCCGCCGACCGCGCAGCACGCGATGCGGCAGGGGCGGCATGCCGCGGAGAACGTCATCGCCACGCTGCGCGGGGAGCCCAAGCGGCCCTATGTGCACAAGGACTTGGGGTTGGTGGTGGACCTGGGCGGCAAGGACGCGGTGGCCAAGCCGCTCGGCATCGAGCTGCACGGCCTGCCGGCGCAGGTGGTGGCGCGCGGCTACCACTGGTCGGCGCTGCGCACCAATGTCGCCAAGACGCGGGTGATGACCAACTGGCTGCTGAACGCGGTCGCCGGCGACGACTTCGTGCGCACCGGGTTCCAGGCGCGCAAGCCCGCGAAGCTGCGCGACTTCGAGTACACCAACGAGTACATGACGCCGGAGGAGGTGCGGGCCCACGTGGCGGCGAGCCGCGCGGCGCAGTGAGGCGCCGGCCTCGGGTCCGGTACGGGCCGGCGGCGTGAGGTCAGGGGGGCGGTCGGTGCGGTCCAGGCTGCGGGACCGCATCGCGGCGTCCGATCCGGGGCTGCTGCGGCTGACGTCGGGGCTGCGCACGGTCGGCGCCATCGCGCTGACCCTGGCGGTCCTGGCCCCCTTCGGCCCGGGCATCACCCGTCTGGTGGCCGGGGCGATGACGTCGATGGTCGCCACGTTCGCCATCCGGGAGAAGCAGCGCCGGGCGCAGGCGGTGACGCTGGCTCTGGGTCTGCCGGTGGCGCTGGTGTCGGTGTCGCTGGGTGCGCTGCTGAGCCAGCGGCCGGTCGTGGGCGACGTGTTCTTCATCGTGCTGATCTTCAGTGCGGTCTACGGCCGCCGGTTCGGCGAGCGCGGCACCACGCTGGGGCTGATCGCCTTCCAGACGTACTTCATCTCCCTGTTCGTCGGGGCCTCCCCCGAGGGGCTCCCCGGGCTGTGGGCGGTGGTGGCCGTCGCCTTCGCGTGCAGTGCGCTGGTGCGGTTCGTGCTGGTGCCGGTGACGCCCACGGCCCTGCTGGGGCGGCTGCGGGAGGCGTTCCGGGCCCGGCTTGCGCAGCTGGTCTCCGCGCATCTGGCGCTGCTGGAGGCGGATCCGGACGACCCGGACGCCGTCGACAAGGCGCTGGAGGAGGTCCGCCAGGGCACCGCGCGGCTGCACGAGACGGCGCTGATGATCCAGTCCCGTCTGGAGGAGGGCACCCGGGACGAGGCGACCGCGCGGCTGGTGCAGCGGCGCATCGCGGACGCGGAGGTCGCCGCCGAACGGCTGGGCCTGGTGCTGCTGTCGGCGCGCAGCGCCGAGCGGGCGGACACCCTGACGCTGCATCTGCCGGGCGCGCCGGCACCGGAGATGGGCCGGCTGCCGGGTCCTGAGGAGTCCACGGCGCTGGTGCGGCGCGATCTGATCGCGCTGCGCGCGCTGGTGCTGCGCTCCGGCGGCGAGGCCGCGGAGAACGTGCTGAGGCAGGTGCGCAACCGGCTGCTCGCCTACCGGGAGGAGGAGAACCTCCCGGCGGCGTCCCCGGCGGTGCAGGACGTGTTCCGGGCGATCGGCGAGACCGCGCGCGCCGTGCTGGGGCTGCGGATCGCGCTGGAGGGTGCGCCGGAGGAGGCGGACGAGTCAGCGGAGACGACGCGGTCCCGCGAGGAGCTGGACGCGGAGGACGCCGCCATCGACGCCGAGCAGGCCGAGCCGGAGGAGGAGAAGGGGCTGCGGCGTCCGACGACCCGGGCGGCCGTGCAGGTCGCGGTGGGGTCGACGCTGGCCGTCCTGGGCGGGGAGCTGATCTCCGCGGACCGCTGGTACTGGGCGGTGCTCACCTGCTGGATCGTCTTCCTCAACACCTCCTCGACGGGCGAGATCCTGGTCAAGGGCTACCGCAGGCTGCTGGGCACGGTCTTCGGCGTCGTGGCCGGCATCGTGCTGGCCGGGCTGGTGGGGCACCACACGGTGGCGGCGTTCGCGCTGGTGCTGGTGCTGATCTTCGCGATGTTCTACTCGGCCCCGCTGTCCTACACGCTGACGTCGTTCTTCGTGACCGCGATGCTGGGCCTGCTCTACACGCTGCTGCACACCTACAGCTGGGAGGTGCTGGTGCTGCGGGTGGAGGAGACGGCGCTGGGCGCGGCGTGCGGGGTGGTGGCGGCGGCGTTGGTGCTGCCGGTGAGGACGGACCGGCGCACCAACGAACTGCTGGGCACGGTGCTGGAGCGCCTTGCGGAGGTCACCGAGGCGGCGGTGGGACAGCTCAGCGGCGGCCCGGCGGACGATCTGCTGGACAAGGCGCGGGAGCTGGACCAGGCGCTGGGCGATCTGCGCGGGGCGGTCCAGCCGCTCACCCACCCGGTGACCCCGCTGCGGGCCCGCCGCAGCACGGCCCAGTACGTGGTGGCGCTGCTGGAGACCTGCGCGTATCACGCGCGGTCGCTGGCCGCCACGGCCGAGCTGCTGCCCGCCCACCCCTCCATCGCGGCGGACCCGCGGCTGCGGGGGGCCTCGGCCCGTACGGTGCGCAACATCCGGGCGATCGCGGCCCGGGTCGAGGACGAGCAGGCGGACCGGAAGCCGGACCGGCGGGTGGAGACGGGTCCGAGCATCGCCTCCCTGCTCAGCGGCTCGGGCGGCGACACCGCGGCCCGCTACGGCCGGATCACCACCCGCGTGCTGCGCCATCTGGAGCGTCTGGACGAGGCGGTGGTGGGCCTGGCCCGCCCCTTGGGCGTGCGGGTGGCCACCGACTGACGCCGAGGGCCGACCGGCGAGCCCGGGGCACGGAGGCGTCAGAAGTCCGCGGGCAGACCGCTCGCCCTGGCGATGCCGCGGAGTTCCTCGTTCTGCTGGTGCCGCTCTCTGATGAACGCGGCGATCTCGTCGAGCCGCGACGGGTCGTTGGCGGTGGCCGCGTCGGTGACGACGCGGACCGGTCCGCTGTCGTCCACCTCCAGCTCGACCACCTCGTTGTCCAGGCGGCCGGTGACGGCGGTGGCGATGACGAGCGCGGCCTCGTCGCGGATCTCCTGCGGCAGTTCGTCGTCGCCGCCGTCCAGGGCGACGTCGAGTCCGGACAGGCGGTGTTCCTCGATCGCCTTGAGGACCGGCTCCACCACGCGCAGCAGAAGCCGGTAGTCCTCGGTGTCCATCCGGATGCGCAGCAGGTCGAGGTAGACGTCCACGGGCCGGCCGTCCGGGGGGATCTCGGATTCGCTCATTGGTCCCGTGTTCCCCGATACGGCCGGCCTATCCGGAATCCGGTGCCTCAGACGCGCCGCCAGCGGGCCAGCGCGAAGGAGAACACGCCGAACAGCACCAGGCCCGCGGCGACGCAGACCAGCAGCCACGGGCCCAGCGGGGTTCCGGCGAGGCTGCGCAGGGTGTCGTCCATGCCCTTGGCCCGATCCGGCTCGTACGCGATCGCGGCGCGCACCGCGAAGACACCGGCCGCGGCGAAGACCAGGCCGCGGGCCACGCCGCCGCCGACTCCGCTCACGTCGAGCAGACGGCGGGCGCGGGGGCTCAGCTCTCCGAGCTTGAGCTTCTTGTGGTAGGTGCGGCGGGCCGCCTGGACGCCGATCCAGCAGCCGACGCCCACGATCACCAGCCCGGCCGCGCCGACCAGCCACTGCCCGGCCGGTGCCTCGAGGGCCCGGGCGGTGACGTCCCGCGACTGCCGGTCGCTCGACCCGCCTCCCGTGTCACGGCCGACGGCGAAGGCCGGCACGGACCAGGCGACGAACGCGTAGAACACGGACCGCGCGAGAGCCATCAGCCGCTTGCGCGCGCTGCGTCCGTCCTTGCCGACCGCGCCGAACACCGCCTCGGACAGCCGCCACAGGGCCATGCCGGCGAGTCCGGCGCCCAGCGCCCACAGCAGCAGCGCGCCGAACGGCCGGCCGGCCAGTTCGGCCAGGGCGCCGCCCCGGTCCGCCTGCCGTCCGCCGTCGCCGAAGGCGATCCGCAGGGCCAGCACGCCGACCAGCAGGTAGATCACCCCCCGGGCGGTCAGTCCCGCCCGCGCGGCCCCCTCCATCACCGAGCCGTTCGCCGCCCTCCGGGCGCCGGCCCGCCCCCGCCATGCCATCACTCGCGCGTTCATGCGGCCTCCCGGCCCTGCGGATGCCCCGGCCGGACGGGCATACGCCCAAGGGGGTCGCCACAGGTGACGACGAGTGCTCAGGCGGTGGTGAACGGTCCGGGCGTGGCGGCGGGTCCCGGCAGGTGCACGGAAGGGGACGCGGTGGTCACCGGGCCGGGCGTCGCCGCGGACGGGGCGGCGGCGCACCAGCGGTGCGCGGTCTTGAGGGCCTGATGCACGTCGCGGGTGCCGGTGGTCACGCACAGGGTGCAGGCGAGGTCGCGGGCCCGCGCGCTGGACGTCTCCCGGGTGCTGCCCGGGGGCAGCTGCTCGTACCCGTCGACGAGGCGGCGCAGCACGGCGGGGTCGGGCTTGAGGATGTGTCTCTTTCCGGTCCGGTTCTGGGGTGAGCTGAAGGGGGTGTCAGGGGGCGACGGGGTGGCCCGGCGCTCAGGCGGAGGGCGCCTGGCCGCCGCGCGGCCTGCGCTCCTCCATGGCCTCGGCGCGGATGCGGGCGCAGCTGCGGCTGATGAGACGCGAGACGTGCATCTGGGAGATGCCCAGGCGGTCGGCGATGCGGCTCTGGGTCATGTCCTCGAAGAACCGCATGTAGAGAATGGCGCGCTCGCGCTCCGGCAGCCGGCGCAGTCCCGCCTTGGCCGACTCGCGGTCGACCACGACGTCGTAGGAGGAGTCCGAGGCGCCGAGGGTGTCGGCGAGGCTGTAGCCGTCGTCGTCGGAGTTGAGTTCCGCGTCCAGGGAGAGGGTGCTGAAGCTCTCCAGCGCCTCCATCCCGGCCGAGACCTCCTCGTCGGTGAGCCCGGTGTGGGCGGCGATGTCCGCCACGGAGGGCTCGGGGCTGCCCGGGTTCTGGGTGAGTTCGCGGCGGGCCACGCGCACCTTGTTGCGCAGCTCCTGGACCCGGCGGGGCACCCGCAGCGCCCACATGCGGTCCCGGAAGTGGCGCTTGACCTCGCCCGTGATGGTGGGCACGGCGTAGCTCTCGAAGGCTCCGCGTTCCGGGTCGAAGCGGTCGATGGCCTTCACCAGGCCGAGGGCTGCCACCTGGCGCAGGTCCTCGACGGACTCGCCGCGGTCGCGGAAACGGCCGGCTATGCGGTGCGCCATGGGGAGCCAGGCGGTGACCAGCTCGTCGCGGACGGCGTCCCGTTCGGGGCCGTCCTCCAGGGAGGCCAGCCGCGTGAAGAGGGCGGCCGTGTCGGGGGCGTCGTCGTGCCGGCGGCGCGTGATGGCGGCCGTCGCGGTCGTGGTGTCGGGGCGGTCGGTGGGCCTGTCGATCAGCATGCGGTTTCGCTCCCGAGCGGTGGTATTGGGGGGGTTTGCCGCGGGACGGGGCCGCAGGAGAGCCGGAGGCCCCCAGCGGTCATACCGGTCCCGCCGGCGCGCCTCCGGTCCGAAGCACGAAAGTCCGGTTGCCCTGGGTTCCGGGGAACAAACTCCGCTTTGTGTGGCAATCCACCGCGAGCCTCCGGCGCGGCTCAGGTCAGGGGCACCACGGCGGTGATGCACTTGCCGCCGGAGGGCAGGTCGGACACCCGTATGTCGCGGGCGAGCCGGCAGACGATGGGCCAGCCGTGGCCGCCGGGGCGGCTGCCGCGCCGCTGTTCCGGATCCGGTTCGGCGGTGGGCAGCCGGTCGCTGCGGTCGCTGACCGAGACGCGTATGCCGGGGCCGGTGATGTCGATGCGGACGTCGGTGACCCCGCCGCCGTGCACGATCGCGTTGGTGGTGAGCTCGGACGCCACCAGCAGGGCGTCGGCGAGCGCGTCGGTGTCGCAGGGAGAGTGCAGGGTGCGGCAGCGGTCGGCCACCGCCTGCCGCACGGCCTGCCGTACGTCGCACGGCCGGTAGTCCGCCCGCGGTGCGGCCCGGCGCGCGCCGGGCGGTGCGGCAACGGGGTCGATCGGGTTCTCCTCACACATCCTTCGGCTCCTGTCGGCAGCAGACGGACCTCGCCACGGGCGGCCGGTCCACCCCTTCCGGCTCACCTGCCCCCGCACCGCCAAACCTCGCCGCGCCGTTCACCTGTGTTTCCCCGGCGCATGTCATCCGGGTGGCGGACAGGGGTACGCGGTGCACATGACCGACGTTGTGGACTCGGACGAACTGCTCCGGCGGATCCAGCGGGCGCGGGCCTTCGCGGCGCGCGAGGAGCGCGAGTGGCGGGCCAGGGGCGAGGAGGCGGCGCGGACCGATCCCCGTGCGGCCGGCGAGGCGAAGACGCGGCGGGTGGCGTACGAGGTGGTCCTCGAGGTACTGGACGAGATCGTGCGGCCGGGCAAGCACCCGGTGCAGGGCTGACGCGGCAGGGCACCGTCGTCGTCCCGGGCCGCACCGCGCGCCGGGCGCCGGCTGGTTGACGCGGTGGTCTTCGGGCACCCGGTGGTCATGAGTGCCGATCACAGCAGGGCGCCGGTGCTGGAGGCGCTGGAGGACTATCACCGCCACGGACGCCTCGGCTTCACGCCGCCCGGTCACAAGCAGGCGCGGGGTGCCGATCCGGCCGCCCGCGAGATTCTCGGCGACGCGGTGTTCCTGGGCGATGTGCTGGCCTCGGGCGGTCTGGACGACCGGCTCACCCGCGGGCGTGTGCTGGAGCGGGCGCAGGAGCTGATGGCCGACGCGGTACACGCGGAGCACACGTTCTTCAGCACCTGCGGCAGTTCCCTGTCGGTCAAGGCGGCCATGCTGTCGGTGGCGGGGCCGCACGAGAAGCTGCTGATCGGCCGGGACGCCCACAAGTCGGTGGTGGCGGGGCTGATCCTGTCCGGGATCGAGCCGGTGTGGGTGGAGCCCCGCTGGGACGCCGAGCGGCGCATCGCGCATCCGCCGTCGGCCGCGGAGTTCGAGCGGGCCTTCGAGGAGCATCCGGACGCCCGCGGCGCCCTGATCACCAGCCCCACCCCGTACGGCGCCTGTGCGGATCTCCGGTCGGTCGCCGATGTGTGCCACCGGCGTTCGCGTCCGCTGATCGTGGACGAGGCCTGGGGCGCGCATCTGCCCTTCCACCCCGAGCTGCCGTCCTGGGCGATGGACGCGGGTGCCGACATCTGCGTGACCAGCATCCACAAGATGGGCAGCGGTCTGGAGCAGGGCTCGGTGTTCCATCTGCAGGGCGGTCTGCTGCCGCCCGCGCTGCTGGGGATGCGGGCGGACCTGCTGGGCACCACCAGCCCGTCGGTGCTGATCCTCGCCGGGATGGACGCGTGGCGGCGTCAGATGGCGCTGCGCGGCAAGGAGTTGCTGGGGGCCACGCTGGAGCTGGCGGCCGGGGTGCGTGCGGCGGTCGAGGAGATCGACGGCATGCATGTGCACGACCGCGCCGACTTCTGCGGACCCGGCCTGGCGGACGACTTCGACCCGCTGCCGGGTGTCATCGACGTCAGCGGTCTGGGCATCACCGGCTACCGGGCGGCGGACTGGCTCCGTGCGGAGCGGGCCATCGACGCGCATCTGGTGGACCACCGCCGGATCGGCGCGCAGATCACCCACGGCGACGACCGGGAGACCACCGGGGAGCTGCTGTCGGCGCTGCGGGACCTGGCCCGGGCGGCGCGGGATCTGCCGCGGACGCCCGAGGTGGAGGTGCCGGTGCCCGGGGAGCTGCGGATGGAGCAGGCGCTGCTGCCGCGGGACGCGTTCTTCGGCCCGGCGGAGGATGCCCCGCTGGCCGAGGCGGCCGGGCGGGTCGCCGCCGAGATGATCACCCCGTATCCGCCGGGGATCCCGGCGGTGCTGCCGGGCGAGCGGCTCACCGAGCCCGTGCTGCGCTATCTGCGGACCGGTCACGAGGCGGGGATGAACCTGCCGGATGCGTCCGACCCCGGGCTGAACACGGTGCGGGTGGTGGCGCGGAGGTGAGTGCGGGTCGTGGCACGGAAGTGAAACAGGTCACGTGACCCGGTTCCGGTTCCGCACCACCCGTGCCGATGGTTTATCGTTCACACATACGTGGTGATGGGGTCGACGCGCAGGTCCCCCGTACACCACCGTTTGCTGCCCTGGCTGGTTTCCCCCGTCCAGCCAGGGCTTTTTACGTCCTCCCGGATGCCACGAACGGCGGCAGCGGCTGAAATGGGGCGTAGGGGAAGCACCGGAACCGACGGCCCCGGCGAGGAGCTGCGCCTCATGACCAAAGCCATCAAACTCCTGACCGCCCTGCCCCCACCGCAACGGGAGCGTCTGATGGCGCTCGCCCGGGAGGTGTCCTTCCCGGAGGACACCCGGATCTTCGAGGCGGGCGGCACCGCGGACCGGTTCTGGGTCATCCGTTCCGGCGCGGTCACCCTTGACCAGCAGGTCAACGAGCTGCACCGGATCACCGTCGCCAGCCTGGGCGCTGGTGACATGCTCGGCTGGTCCTGGCTGTTCCCGCCCTACCAGTGGGACTTCGGCGCCCAGGCGTTCAGCCCGGTGCGCGCCTACGAGTTCGAGGCGGCCGCCGTGCTCCGGCTGTGTGACGAGGACCCGCGGCTCGGGCTGACGCTGGTGCGCAATGTCGCCGAGATCCTGGCGCACCGGCTGGAGATGACGCGGGGCCAGCTGCTGGAGCAGTACGCCCTGCACCGGCGCGGGGCGCTGTAGATCCGGACGCCGGACCCCCAAGGGTGGATCACACGCGGTAGCGGCGCAGCGGCGGGAGTCGACGGGGCCACGAGCGGCGGGCCGTGGATCACACGTGGTAGCGGCGCAGCGCGGGCATCGCGGCCGCCAGGGCGAGCATCACCACGACCACCAGGACCCCGCCCCCCACCACGGCCGCGCGCGGACCGAAGGCGGAGCCCGCCGTGCCGTGCAGCAGGTCGGCGAGACGCGGCCCGCCCGCCACCACGACGGTGAAGACGCCCTGCATCCGGCCACGCATCTCGTCGGTCGCCGCGGAGAGCAGGATCGCGCCGCGGAAGACCATGGAGACCATGTCGGCGACCCCCGCGACGGCCAGGAAGGCCACCGCGAACCACAGGCTGCCGCTCAGCCCGAAGCCGGCGACGGCCAGGCCCCAGACCACCACCGACCAGATGACCATCCACCCGTGCCGGCGGGCCCGGGAGAACGTGCCGGAGAACAGCCCGCCCGCCACAGCACCGGCGGGGATCGCGGCGAACAGCAGCCCCAGCGCGAAGCCCTCGCCGTAGGGCGCGAAGGTCTCGGAGGCGAGCTGCGGGAAGAGGGCGCGCGGCATGCCGAGCACCATGGCGACGATGTCGGCGAGGAACGACAGCAGCAGCACGGCGTGCCCGGAGATGTAGCGGAAGCCCTCCGCGATCTCCCGCAGTCCGGCGCGCCGCGACACCGTGGCCTTCAGCGGCGGCAGCGCGGGCAGCCGGTACACCGCCCACACGGTGACGCAGAGCGCGAGGGCGTCGATCAGGTACAGCTCGGCCAGTCCGATCACCGGGATGAGCGCACCGGCGAGCAGCGGTCCCGCGATCTGCCCGGTCTGCATCACGGTGGAGCCCAGCGCGTTGGCCGCGGGCAGCTCGTCGGCGGGCACCAGGCGGGCCACGGAGGCGCTGCGGGCCGGGGCGTTGAGTCCCCAGAACGCCTGCTGGAGGGCGAGCAGCACCATCAGCACCGCGACCGACTCCATGCCGGTGACCGCCTGGAGCCAGAACAGCAGCGAGGTGACGGCGATACCGGTGTTGGTGATCAGCAGCAGTCTGCGGCGGTCCATCGCGTCGGCGATCGCGCCGCCCCACAGCGCGAACACGACCAGCGGCAGCAGGCCCGCGATGCTGGCGGTGCCGACCCAGGCGGAGGAGCCGGTGATGTCGTAGATCTGCTTGGGCACGGCGACCGCGGTCAGCTGGCTGCCGACCGCCGTGACGACGGTGGACGTCCACAGCCGGCGGTAGGCGGGGCGGCGCAGCGGCCGGGTGTCCATCGCCCAGCGCCGCCGCCGGGTCTCGCGTGTCGGTGCGGGCTCCTCCGCCCGCCGTTCGGCTTCGCTCTCGCTGGTGTCCACGACCGTCCCGCTGGTGATTACATCTACCTGGCCGGGGATCAGTCTCGCAGCCCGCCGTCCCGGCATGGTGCCGGGCCCCGTCGATGCGGTCGAGCCGCCACGTCAGGCGCCGTCGACGAGGCCGGGCCGCCGTCAGTCGCCGGTGGTGAGGCCGGGCCGCCTCGTCAGTCGCGGGTGATGAGGCCGAGCACCGGCGTCAGGCCCCGGCGATGGGGCCGAGCACCCGCGTCAGGCCCCGGCGATGAGACCGATCCCGAGGACGATCATGGTGGCGGCCACCACTCCGTCCACCCCCCGCCAGGCGGCAGGCCGGGCCAGCCACCGGCCGAGCAGCCGGGCCCCGAAGCCGAGCGCGGCGAACCAGCAGACGCTGGCCAGCACCGCACCGATGCCGAAGGTCCAGCGCAGCGAGCCGTGGTCGGCGGCGACCGAGCCCAGCAGGAACACGGTGTCGAGGTAGACGTGCGGGTTGAGCCAGGTCAGGGCGAGGCAGGTGAGCACCGCCCGCCGGCGTGAACTCGCCGCCTCCCCCTCGCTCACCAGACCCACGGCCGCGGGCCTGAGCGCCCGGCGGGCGGCGAGCACGCCGTAGCAGAGCAGGAACGCGCCGCCGGTCCAGGCCACCGCGGTCAGCGCGGCCGGCCAGGCCACCGCCACCGCGCCGACCCCGCCCACGCCCAGCGCGATCAGCACCGCGTCGGACAGCGTGCAGATCGCCACCACGGCGAGCACCGCCTGGCGGCGTATCCCCTGGCGCAGCACGAAGGCGTTCTGGGCACCGATGGCGACGATGAGGGACAGGCCGGTACCGAATCCGGCCGCGGCGGAGGCGAAAGCGCTGGTCATGACGTTGACGTTAGGAGCGCGCACCGATGCAGTCCAGCTAATGATTCTTACGTACCATTAGCTGTCGTGATGAACGGCGATCTCCCCCTGGACCAGGTGCGGACCCTGCTGGCGGTGGTGGACGAGGGCACCTTCGACGCGGCGGCCGCGGCCCTGCATGTGACGCCGTCGGCGGTGAGCCAGCGCGTCAAGGCGCTGGAGCAGCGCACCGGCCGGGTCCTCCTGCAGCGCACCAAGCCGGTGCGGCCGACCGAGTCTGGCGAGGTGCTGGTGCGGCTCGCCCGCCAGGTGGCCCGGCTGGAGCGGGACGCCCACCGGGAGCTGGGCCTGAGCGGCGCCGGGGAGGCGACCCGGGTGGCGATCGCGGTGAACGCGGACTCGCTGGCGACCTGGTTCCTCGATGCCCTCACCCGCGTACCGGCTCAGCTGCAGGCCCGGTTCGACCTGCGCCGCGAGGACGAGGCGCACACGGCGGCCCTGCTCCGGGAGGGGACGGTCATGGCGGCGGTGACCTCCTCCCCGGAACCCGTGCCGGGCTGCTCGGTGCGCCATCTGGGGCGCATGCGCTACCTCCCGGTCGCCAATCCGCGGTTCGCCGAGCGGTACTTGTCCGGCCCGCTCGCCGAGGTGGTGCCCGAGGCGCCCGTGGTCGTCTTCGACCGCAAGGACGACTTCCAGGACGGCTTCGTGCGCCGCCTGACCGGCGGCCGCGCCGAGGCGAGCGCGGGCCGCCACTACGTCCCCACCTCGGAGGGCTTCGCCCAGGCGGTCGCCGCGGGCCTCGGCTGGGGCATGGTCCCGGAGGCCCAGGCGGAGCCCCTCCTGCGCGCCGGCCGCCTCACGGTCTTCGCCCCGGGCCGCGAGACCGACACCTCCCTGTACTGGCAGCAGTGGAAGCTGGACTCCCCCGCCCTGACTGCGGTCGCCGAGGCGGTGACGGCGACGGCGGCGCAGGCGCTGCGTGCTTAGCTCGTGTCCACACAGTGGTGGTGTCGTCCATCCGTTCATTGCGCTCGTCATGAGCTGACCGATGAAGTTTGTGCGGTGATCCGGTGCTGTGACCGCAAAGGTTCACCGGCCTGGGGCGTGTGTCTTCCTTTGGCTGAGCAGACGTTCAGGAGCACTCGCGCAAGGGAACCGTCGCAGGAACGCAGCGCGTCACACGCCGGCGGATGAGCTTTGTCGTCGGGAGAGGGATAGCCTGCGTCGCTCTCGGTCGAGCCCGGTGACGACCACCGTGATCTCGTCGCCGACCTGGACGACATCTGCTGGAGTCTCCACCGGCGTCCAGGCGAGCTCGCGCAGGTGAACCAGTCCCTCGATCCCGTCGGCGACCCGGACGAAGACGCCGAACGGGATCAGCTCGGTGACCTGGCCAGGCAGTGTCTGCCCCACCGCGATGGTGTCGGCGAATACCTGAAAGGGGTCCGGCTGTGTGGCTTTCAGGACAGTCTGGCCTCCAGGTTCCATGGCTCGGCCACCGCACCTCCAGCAGTCGGAAAGGAGGTCACCCCCCATCCAACCGCCGCGATCACCAAACCGGCCAACCTATGCGGTCAGAGCACTAGCCATTGCTGGATCCGCGTGCAGCCGGTCCGGCAGCGCAGGTGCTACGAGCAGGCTGCATGAGCGAGGTTTGGGCGCCGATCGCGGGCCGGGCCTGTAAACAGACCGAGGTAGTCGGTCACGGCGACAGCCCTACAACCTCGCGGCGCCCGCATCCGGTGGCGCTGACGGGGGAAGACACGACTATGGACAGGCCGAGACCCAGCGCACCGCCACGAGCGCTGCTCTGCGCCAGGCTTGTGAATCGACACCGGATCGAAAAGGGCCCGGACCGATGAGCAGCTGTCCACGCCTGCTGACACCCTGCTCGTGGCTGCCGATCGAAGGGCCCGTCAGCTCCCTGCGGACAAGAGCCCGTTCGAGAGCACCTCCCCCCTGGTCGCACGGATACCGACTGACGCAGACTCAGCCCCACGCAGTAAGGCGGGAGATGGAACCATCTGGCCTTCCTCGGGCTTGCGACACGACTCGCTGCTCCAAGCGCTTCATTGGCCTCGGCTGAGGTCGACCTTGGCCAGCATCGGCTCTGTCGTACAGGGGTGTCACGCGTTCCCACGGCGTGCCACCGCGTTCGCCGTCGTGTGGTTGTCGCACACGAAAACACCGCCAGGTCGCCAAGAAGCTACTCATTGGGGAGAGCGACGTTCCTGCGAGCTGCGAAGAACGGATGGGCAGCGCACACTGTTCTTAGCCTCGATCTTTCGTGAGGGTCCGCCGATGGAGTCGGTGGGCCCTTTTGCTTTCCGGAGCT
>NZ_BAAAIZ010000102.1:0-17275 GCF_039526425.1 Streptomyces thermospinosisporus | reverse complement strand
GCCGCACGCCGCACCTGACGGGCCGCCGCACGCCGCACCTGACGGGCCGCCGCACGCCGCTCCTGACGCGCCGCCGTGCGCTCACGGCGCGCGGCCGACTCACAGCGCGCAGCTGTCGCTGTCCACCTCGCGGTTGGCGGCACGGCCCTTGACGATGTCCTCCTGGATCTCGTCCACGGTGAGCGCGTACCCGGTCTCGGCGTCGTCGCGGGATTTGGCGAAGACCACGCCGTAGACCTCGCCGTCGGGGGTCAGCAGCGGACCGCCGGAGTTGCCCTGCCGGACGTTGGCGAACAGGGAGTACACATCGCGCCGGACCGTGCCGCGGTGGTAGATGTCCGCGCCGTTGGCCGTGATGCGGCCCCGTACGCGCGCCGAGCGCACGTCATACGCACCGTTCTCCGGGAAGCCGGCGACGATCGCGCTGTCGCCGCTGCTCGCGTCCCTCGACGAGAACCGCAGCGCCGGGGCCTTCATGTCGGGGACGTCGAGCACCGCGATGTCGCGCTCCCAGTCGTAGAGCACGACCGTGGCGTCGTATCTGCGGCCCACGCCCCCGATCTGCACGGTCGGTTCGTCGACCCCGCCCACCACGTGCGCGTTGGTCATCACCCGGCGGTCGGCGAAGACGAAGCCGGTGCCCTCCAGCACCTTGCCGCAGCTCTCGGCGGTGCCCATCACCTTGACGATGGAACGCTGGGCGCGGGCGGCCACCGGGCTGTTGGCCAGCGCCGGGTCCGGGGGCTGGACGTCGTTGATCGGCTCGCTGGCGAACGGGCTGAAGACCTGCGGGAAGCCGTTCTGGGCGAGGATGGAGGAGAAGTCGGCGAACCAGGTGTCGGCACGGTCCGGCAGCACCCGGGACACCCCGAGCAGCACCTTGGAGCTGCGCACCTCCTTGCCCAGCCCCGTCAGCGTCGTACCGGCGAGGGCCGAGCCGATCAGCCAGGCGACCAGCAGCATCGCCACCACGTTCACCAGGGCGCCGCCGGTCGCGTCGAGCGCCCGGGCCGGGGACCAGGAGATGTAGCGGCGCAGCTTGTTGCCGAGGTGCGTGGTCAGTGCCTGTCCGATGGAGGCGCACACGATCACCACGACGACCGCGACCACGGCGGCGGTGGTGCCGACCTCGGCGTTGTCCGTGAGGGCGTCCCAGATCACGGGCAGCACATACACGGCGGCGAGACCGCCGCCCAGGAACCCGATCACCGACAGGATGCCGACGACGAAGCCCTGGCGGTAGCCGACCACCGCGAACCAGGCAGCGGCGACCAGCAACAGGATGTCCAGCACGTTCACCGCTTCAAGCCTCGCCTCGTCATTCGCCTCGCTCCGGCGCCCACCCTGTCATGACCGCCAGTCCAGGGGGACCCGCCGGTCACGGTTCCAGGGGCGCTCCCATCCGGCGAAGTGCAGCAGACGGTCGATGACCCCCGCGGTGAAGCCCCACACCAGGGCCGACTCCACCAGGAACGCCGGCCCCTGGTGGCCGCTGGGATGGACCGTGGTCGCACGGTTGGCCGGGTCGGTCAGATCCTCGATCGGGACGGTGAAGACCCGGGCCGTCTCGTTCGGGTCCACCACGCCGACCGGGCTGGGCTCCCGCCACCAGCCCAGCACCGGGGTGACCACGAAGCCGCTCACCGGGATGTAGAGCTTCGGCAGCACGCCGAAGAGCTGGACGCCGGACGGATCGAGCCCGGTCTCCTCCTCGGCCTCGCGCAGCGCGGCCCGCAGCGGCCCCTCGCCGAGCGGATCACCGTCCTCCGGGTCGAGCGCCCCGCCCGGGAAGGACGGCTGCCCGGCGTGCGAGCGCAGCGAGCCGGCCCGCTCCATCAGCAGCAGCTCGGGGCCCCGCTCGCCCTCGCCGAACAGGATGAGCACGGCGGACTGGCGGCCCGCGCCGTTCTCCGGCGGCAGGAAGCGGCTCAGCTGGCGCGGAGCGACCGTCTCCGCCGCCCGCACCACCGGGTCCAGCCACTCGGGCAGGCCCTCCTTGCTGATCGTCACCGGCCCGCCCCGGGTGTTGCTCGCCCGCGTCATCGCCACCCCACTCGTCCCGGCCCGCAGAAGCGTGTCTGGTCCTGCGGGTGCAACGCCCCGGGGCCCCGAGATCGTTCCGCGGCCCGCTCTCCCGAGGGGCGCCCGCTGCCTGCCCTCATCCGGCCCTCAGCGGGGGAGCGGGGCGGCCGCCCGCGTCCAGATAGGCCTGCGGGGGCTTCAGGCGCTGGCCTGGCAGGCCGGCCTTCTCGTACTTCAGCAGCTTCTTCGCCTTCTCGGGGTCCGTCTCGCCCTCTCCGTACGAGGGGCAGAGCGCGGCGATGGGGCAGGCGCCGCAGGCGGGCTTGCGGGCGTGGCAGATGCGGCGGCCGTGCCAGATCACGTGGTGCGACAGATCGGTCCACTCGCTCTTGGGGAACAGCGCGCCGACGGCCGCCTCGATCTTGTCGGGGTCGGTCTCATCCGTCCACTTCCAGCGGCGCACCAGGCGCTGGAAGTGGGTGTCCACGGTGATGCCGGGCCGGCCGAAGGCGTTGCCCAGCACCACGAAGGCGGTCTTGCGGCCGACGCCGGGCAGGGTGACCAGGTCCTCCAGACGGTCGGGGACCTCGCCGCCGAACCTCTCCACCAGCGCCTTGGAAAGGCCCATCACCGAGCGGGTCTTGGCGCGGAAGAAGCCGCACGGGCGGAGGATCTCCTCCACCTCCTCCGGGTTGGCGGCGGCCAGGTCCTCCGGGGTGGGGTACTTCGCGAAGAGGGCCGGGGTCGTCTGGTTGACGCGCAGGTCCGTGGTCTGGGCCGACAGGACGGTGGCGACCAGCAGTTGGAAGGGGTTCTCGAAGTCCAGCTCCGGGTGGGCGTACGGGTACACCTCGGCGAGCTCGCGGTTGATCCGGCGCGCGCGGCGCACCAGCGCGGTGCGCGACTCGCCCTTGCCCGGATGGACGACGGTCTTCGCGGGCGCGGCCTTGACGGCGGCGGTGGCCTTCTTGGGCGCGACGAGGGGCTTCTTGACGGCGGGGGCTTTCTTGACGGCGGCCTTCTTCGCCGGGGCGGACTTCTTGGCTGAGACGGACTTCTTGGCGGGTGCCTTGGCGGAGGTCGTCTTCTCGGCGGCCGTCTTCTTAGTGGCCGTCTTCTTGGCGGTCGCCTTCTCGGCGGCCGCCTTCTTGGTGGCCGGGGCCTTCTTCGCCGACGGGGTCTTCGCAGCCGATGCGGCCTTCTCGGCAGCAGCCTTCTTCGTGGTCGCCTTCTCGGCAGGCGCGGCCTTCTCGGCGGCCTGCTTCGCCGCCGCCGTCGCCTCCTCGGCCGCCCTCTTGGCCGCCTGCCTGGCCGCAGTCTTCTTCACAGCCGCCTCCCCGGCAGGCGCCGCCCGCTTGGAGGCGGCCTTCTCTGCCGCATTCGTCGTTTCCCTACCGCCATCGGGGCTCTGTTCGCCCACAGCGGAATCGCGACGTACCGCCACCCGCGCAGCCCCCTCTGCCTGTGCTCTCACCGGCGATTTGGACACCCGGCCAGCCTACGGCCCGGCACCGACATCCGCCCCGGACCCGGAAGATCGGCGCCCAATTGGACCCCTGCCGCGTACCCCGGCGGGACGGTGCGGCATCCTTGTGACAGATCACACTGTTTGGACCGTCAGGCAAAATGGGCACCACGGTCCCCTGGTACGTGGGGGAGCAAGATCCCCTGAGCAGGTCGACAAGGAGATAACTCGTGGACGACGTTCTGCGGCGGAACCCGCTCTTTGCGGCGCTCGATGACGAGCAGGCCGCGGAGCTTCGCGCCTCCATGAGTGAGGTGACCCTGGCACGGGGCGACTCCCTGTTCCATGAGGGCGACCCCGGAGACCGGCTCTACGTGGTCACCGAGGGCAAGGTCAAGCTGCACCGCACCTCCCCCGACGGCCGCGAGAACATGCTCGCCGTCGTCGGCCCCGGCGAACTGATCGGCGAGCTGTCGCTCTTCGACCCGGGCCCGCGCACGGCCACGGCCACCGCGCTGACCGAGGTCAAGCTGCTGGGCCTCGGCCACGGCGACCTCCAGCCCTGGCTGAATGCCCGCCCCGAGGTCGCCACGGCCCTGCTGCGGGCCGTCGCGCGCCGCCTGCGCAAGACCAACGACGCCATGTCCGACCTGGTCTTCTCGGACGTCCCGGGCCGTGTCGCCCGCGCCCTGCTGGACCTGTCGCGCCGCTTCGGCGTGCAGTCCGAGGAGGGCATCCACGTGGTGCACGACCTCACGCAGGAGGAGCTGGCCCAGCTCGTCGGCGCCTCCCGCGAGACGGTCAACAAGGCCCTGGCGGACTTCGCCCAGCGCGGCTGGCTGCGTCTGGAAGCCCGCGCGGTGATCCTCCTGGACGTGGAGCGCCTGGCGAAGCGCTCCCGCTGACGCCGGCCCCGTCCGTATGTCGTACGCCTGAGCCCCGCCCCCGGTATGGGAGGCGGGGCTCGGCCGTGTTCCAGTGCCGCCGGGCCGGGATCTGCCGTTCGGGCGTTCAGATCAGCCCGTGCTCCCGCAGGTACTCCAGCTGGGCGCGCACGGACAGCTCCGCGGCCGGCCACAGAGAGCGGTCCACGTCCGCGTAGACATGGGCGACCACCTCGGCGGGCGTGCGGTAGCCGTCCTCGACGGCCGTCTCGACCTGGGCGAGGCGGTGGGCGCGGTGGGCGAGGTAGTACTCGACGGCGCCCTGGGCGTCCTCCAGGACGGGCCCGTGACCTGGCAGGACGGTGTGCACGCCGTCGTCGACCGTGAGCGAGCGCAGGCGGCGCAGGCTGTCCAGATAGTCGCCGAGGCGGCCGTCCGGGTGGGCCACCACGGTCGTGCCGCGCCCCAGGATGGTGTCGCCGGTCAGGACGGCCTGGTCGGCCGGCAGGTGGAAGCAGAGGGAGTCCTCGGTGTGCCCCGGCGTCGGCACGACCCGCAGCTCAAGACCGCCGACGCTGATCACGTCCCCCGCGGCCAGCCCCTCGTCGCCCAGCCGCAGCGCGGGGTCCAGGGCGCGCACCTTGGTGCCGGTCAGCTCGGCGAACCTGCCCGCGCCCTCCGCGTGGTCGGGGTGACCGTGCGTCAGCAGGGTGAGGGCGATGCGCTTGCCGGCCTCCTCGGCCGTGGCGACGACCCGGCGCAGGTGCCCTTCGTCCAGCGGACCCGGGTCGACCACCACCGCGAGGGAGGAGTCCGGCTCGGACAGGATCCAGGTGTTCGTGCCGTCCAGGGTCATCGCCGAGGGGTTGGGCGCCAGGACGTTCACCGCGCGCGGGGTCGCGGGGCCGGAGACGACCTGGCCCCGTGGCTGGCCCGGCAGGGTGCTGGCGTTCGTCATGCGGAGGCTCCCCCGGTCGGTATGTGCTTGGTGAACTCGTCGTGCCCCGGCCAGGAGAGCACGATCTGGCCGTCCACCAGGCGCGCGGTGGCCAGCACCGGCGTGAGATCCCGTGCGGGCGCCGCTTCGAGCGCCTCGGCCGCGCTGCTGTACGGCATCAGCTGGCGCAGCGTCGCGATGGTCGGCGGCATCATCAGCAGCTCGCCCTTGTCGTAGGCGGCGGCCGCCTCGTGCGGGGCGATCCAGACCGTACGGTCGGCCTCGGTGGAGACGTTCCGGGTGCGCTGGCCCTCCGGGAGCGCGGCGACGAAGAACCAGGTGTCGTAGCGGCGCGGCTCGAACTCCGGGGTGATCCAGCGCGTCCAGGCGCCGAGCAGGTCGGAGCGCAGGACCAGCCCGCGCCGGTCGAGGAACTCCGCGAAGGAGACCTCGCGAGCGACCAGCGCCGCCCGGTCGGCCTCCCAGTCGTCGCCGGTGGTGTCGCCCACCACCGTGTCGGCCGTCGGTCCCGCTAGCAGGACGCCGGCCTCCTCGTACGTCTCGCGCACGGCGGCGCAGACGATCGCCTGGGCGCCCGTCTCGTCGACGCCGAGCCGCTCCGCCCACCAGCTGCGCGAGGGTCCCGCCCAGCGGATGTGCCGCTCGTCGTCGCGCGGGTCCACACCGCCGCCGGGGTAGGCGTAGGCGCCGCCGGCGAAGGCCATGGACGTACGGCGGCGCAGCATGTGCACGACAGGGCCGTCCGGGGTGTCCTTGAGCAGCATCACGGTGGCCGCCCGCTTCGGCGCGACCGGCGTGAGCGTCCCGCTGGCGAGCGCCCGGATCCGATCCGGCCACTCCGGCGGGTACCACTGGCCATCAGCCTGCACATTCGCCATGGCCGGAGGCTATCTGCTGACGCCCGGATGTTCGAGTGCCGGGCGCTCCGCTGGGGGTGCGGGGCCGTGATTGCGGGACTGGGGTAGGGGCCCCGTCGCCTGGGGTCCACGCCGCCCACCCGGCGCTCATGGGGCACGGGTACTGCTGCGCCCTCGCCGCCCATCGAGCACTGGGCACTTTGCGGGGGATGCGGGAGCTGGAGCGGGCAGAGCCGGAACCCATCGGGGGGCGCCGGAGAGCGAAGGGCGCCGGACCGACAGGACAAGGGGGCGAAGAAGCCCGGAAGCGCCGGCCCAGCAACGCCGGGGGCGGGCCAGGAGACGTGCACCCCGCCAAGGGCGCCGCAGGAGCCGACGCCGCCCACCCCGGCGCCCACTGAGGCACGCGCAATCCCCGCGCCCCCGATCGAGAACTGGGTGCTTTGCGGGGATCTGCGGAAGCAGGAGCGGGCAGAGCCGGAACCCATCGGGGGGCGCCGGAGAGCGAAGGGCGCCGGACCGACAGGACAAGGGGGCGAAGAAGCCCGGAAGCGCCGGCCCAGCAACGCCGGGGGCGGGCCAGGAAACGTGCACCCCGCCGAGAGCGCCGTCGCACGGGGTCGGCGCCGCTCACGCCGGCGCTCATCAGGCAGGTCTACGGGGGCCGGGAACGAGCCCCCGCCGGGGGCACCGGCGCGCGGCCCGGCACCTCCCACGCCCGGCGCTCAAGGGGGCACGCGCCTGAGCCCTCGCCCTTCAGCGAGCGTGGGACGCGCCGAGCCCCCGGCCGCCGGGCGGGCAGGCGGGGTGGGGACGATGCCCCCACCCCGCACGGACGGGCCGGACGGACCCGGACGGGCCCGCCGCTACGCCTGCGTCAGCTCCACCTGGATCTCGACCTCGACCGGAGCGTCCAGCGGAAGCACCGCGACGCCCACCGCACTGCGCGCATGCACGCCCTTGTCGCCGAGAACCTCGCCGAGCAGCTCGCTCGCGCCGTTGAGGACGCCCGGCTGGCCGGTGAAATCGGGAGCGGAGGCGACGAAGCCGACCACCTTGACCACGCGCGCGATCCGGTCCAGGTCACCGGCGACGGACTTGACCGCGGCGAGGGCGTTCAGCGCACAGGTGCGCGCCAGCTCCTTGGCCTCCTCCGCGGTGACCTCCGCACCGACCTTGCCGGTGACCGGAAGCTTGCCGTCCACCATGGGCAGCTGGCCCGCGGTGTAGATGTACGGCCCCGACTGCACGGCCGGCTGGTACGCCGCCAGTGGCGGGACGACCTCCGGCAGGCTCAGACCCAGCTCGGCGAGCTTCGTCTCGACGGCGCTCATGCCTGCTTCTCGCGCTTCAGGTAGGCCACCAGCTGCTCCGGGTTCGGCCCGGGCACGACCTGGACGAGTTCCCAGCCGTCCTCGCCCCAGGTGTCCAGGATCTGCTTCGTGGCATGGACGAGCAGTGGCACAGTCGCGTATTCCCACTTGGTCATGGGGCCGACTCTAGCCGCACGCCCCGGCGCGGAGGCGACGGCATCCGGCTCGGCACCGGGCGGCCTCCGGCCGCACACTCCCGCCCCATCCGGTCAGGCGCTCGGGCAGCCTCGGCCAGACACTCCGACCACCTCAGCCTCAACCCGGCGACCACCTCAGCCTCAACCCGGCGACCACCTCCGCCCCGCCCCAGCGGCCACTTCCGGCCACGCGCCGGTCCTCGCCCGCCCGGTGACATGTCCGCGGAACTCGCCCCGGAGCCGCCGGGCCGCGCACCGAGCATTTAGGCTCGAAGACGTGAGCAGGCTCCAGGTCGTCAGCGGCAAGGGCGGAACCGGCAAGACCACGGTGGCCGCGGCCCTCGCGCTGGCCCTGGCCACGGAGGGGAAGCGGACGCTTCTCGTCGAGGTCGAGGGCCGCCAGGGCATCGCACAGCTCTTCGAGACGGAGGCGTTGCCCTACGAGGAGCGGAAGATCGCCGTCGCTCCGGGCGGAGGCGAGGTGTACGCCCTTGCCATCGACCCCGAACTGGCCCTTCTGGACTACCTCCAGATGTTCTACAAGATGGGCGGCGCCGGTCGCGCACTCAAGAAGCTCGGCGCCATCGACTTCGCCACCACCATCGCCCCCGGCCTGCGGGACGTGCTGCTGACCGGCAAGGCGTGCGAGGCGGTGCGGCGCAAGGAGCGCAGCGGGCGGTTCGTCTACGACTACGTCGTGATGGACGCACCGCCTACCGGCCGCATCACCCGTTTCCTCAACGTCAACGACGAGGTCGCCGGGCTCGCCAAGATCGGCCCGATACACAATCAGGCGCAGGCCGTGATGCGGGTGCTGAAGTCGCCGGAGACGGCGGTGCACCTGGTGACGCTGCTGGAGGAGATGCCGGTCCAGGAGACCGCGGACGGGATCGCCGAGCTGCGCGCGGCCCGGCTGCCGGTCGGCCGGGTGATCGTGAACATGGTGCGGCCGGCCCTGCTGGACCCGGCCGACCTGGAACTCCTCGGGACCGTCGAGCGTTCCTCCGTCGCACGGGCACTGTCGTCGGCCGGCCTCGGCGGCGCGCGGCGCGGCGGACGCGCCGAGCGGCTGGTGGACCCCTTGCTCGAGCAGGCGCGGGAGTACGCCGAGCGGCACGCGCTGGAGGCGGAGCAGCGCGCCGTGCTGGAGGACCTCGGCCTGCCGCTGCACGAACTGCCGCTGTACGCGGACGGCGTGGACCTCGCGGCCCTCTACCAGATGGCCCGCGAGCTGCGCGGACAGGGCGTCTCGTGAACCGTCGCGAGCCCCTCCGCCCTCGCGCCGCGCACGCCGTCACGAGCCGGACGTGCGGGACGCGCCGGATGCACCGCACGAGCCGGACGTGCCGCACGTGCCGGATGTATCGCACGTGCCGGACGTGTGGAACGACCGGACGTATCGAACGTTGTGGACGCATCGGAAGCAGGGGATGACATGAGCCGTCCGGAACCGGCCCAGGCTGCCCAGGCGCACCACCCGGCCGCCCGTCAGCACCTCTCCCCCGCCCGGGTCCTCGACATCGACCCGCTGATCGACGATCCGCAGACCCGGATCATCGTGTGCTGCGGCGCCGGCGGCGTCGGCAAGACGACCACCGCCGCGGCCCTGGGGCTGCGCGCGGCCGAGCGGGGCCGGAAGGTGGTGGTCCTCACCATCGACCCGGCCCGCCGGCTCGCCCAGTCGATGGGCATCGACTCGCTGGACAACACCCCGCGCCGGGTGAAGGGCATCGACGACTCCGCGGGCGGCGAACTGCACGCCATGATGCTCGACATGAAGCGCACCTTCGACGAGATCGTCGAGGCGCACGCGGACCCCGAGCGGGCCGCCGCGATCCTGAGCAACCCCTTCTACCAGTCGCTCTCGGCGGGCTTCGCGGGCACGCAGGAGTACATGGCGATGGAGAAGCTGGGCCAGCTGCGGGCCCGGGACGAGTGGGATCTGATCGTCGTGGACACCCCGCCGTCGCGCTCCGCGCTGGACTTCCTGGACGCGCCCAAGCGGCTGGGCTCCTTCCTCGACGGCAAGCTCATCCGGGTGCTGCTGGCCCCGGCGAAGGCCGGCGGCCGCGCCGGGATGAAATTCCTGAACGTCGGCATGTCGATGATGACCGGTGCTCTGGGCAAGCTGCTGGGCGGTCAGCTGCTGAAGGACGTGCAGACGTTCGTGGCGGCGATGGACTCCATGTTCGGCGGATTCCGTACGCGTGCGGACGCCACCTACAAGCTGCTCCAGGCGCCGGGGACGGCGTTCCTGGTGGTGGCGGCCCCGGAGCGGGACGCGCTGCGCGAGGCCGCGTACTTCGTGGAGCGGCTGGCCGCGGAGAAGATGCCGCTCGCCGGTCTGGTGCTCAACCGGGTGCACGGCAGCGGCGCCGACCGGCTGTCGGCCGAGCGGGCGATCGCCGCGGCGGAAAATCTTGAGGAGTCCCGCATTGTGGATCAGGAGTACGGGAAAGCTGGTTCTCGTACCTCTCCCGGCAACTCCCCGAGCACATACGACAGTTCAGAATCACCGGCTCGCGACGAGCCCGGCGCTTCCGCCGAGTCCACTGCTCCCGACGAAGGCTCCCCCGCCGAGGCGGAACGGTCGGTGGACCGGTTCACGGCGGGCCTGCTGAGGCTGCACGCCGAGCGGATGCACCTGCTGGCGCGCGAGCAGCGCACACGCGACCGCTTCACCGCGCTCCACCCCGAGGTGGCGGTGACGGAGGTGGCCGCGCTGCCCGGCGACGTCCACGACCTGGCGGGCCTGCGGGACATCGGCGACCGGCTCGCGAACAACCGGCCCGAGCTGCCCGAGCCGGGCGCGTAGCACCGGCCGCACGGTTCCGTCCGGTTCCGCGGCAGGCACCGTCGGGTCCTGCGTCAGGCAGGCCGCCGTCTCACATCACCGAGGCGCGAAGCGGAGCCATGCCCGTGCCCGCGCCTGTCAAGACACACGGAGCCATGCCCATGCCCGTCAAGGCACGCCGAGCCACGCCCCTCAAGGGCATCTGATGCCCGTCAACGCATACCGAGCCACGCCCCTCAAGGGCACACGAAAGGCACATCAAGGGCATACCGACCCGTCGAGGGCCCGTAGAAGGGCCCTCAGCTCATCGGATTCCGAAATCCCTCGGCTCGGCGGGCGGGCCCTCAGCTCACTGCCGCGTAGTTCTCGTAGACCTGGTCGTCGCCCATCGGCACGACGCCGGCCCCGCGCTCGTACTCCGAGCGGGCGGTCTCCAGCAGCCGGCGCCAGGAGGTCACGGTGGGCCTCCGGCGCAGCAGCGCCCGGCGCTCACGCTCGGTCATGCCTCCCCACACGCCGAACTCCACGCGGTTGTCCAGCGCGTCAGCCAGACATTCGGTGCGTACCGGGCATCCGGTGCACACCGCCTTGGCCCTGTTCTGCGCTGCTCCCTGAACGAACAGTTCATCCGGATCGGTAGTGCGGCAGGCAGCCTGCGCACTCCAGTCGGTAACCCAGCCCATACCGGCGCCGTCCTCTCCCGAATCGAGGCTCCCCCACGGCGGCAGCGGCATATTCACCGTCGCCAGTTGAGGACGTTACGGAAGGTGGGCACGACGCAACACCCCCAGCGGGCCCAATCTTGAATGGTCCGAACGGACTATGGGTAAGCGGCAGATCACCCGCGGGAGTGAGCTGGCGACATGCACGACAAACCGGGCGTATGGGGTCAGTTCAGTTGCGCCACAACGGACACCAAGTCACACACAAGGCGATTCGGGGCACGCACTCGACTCGCTCGCCGAAAGAAAGTCGAGGAGGTCCGAGACGATTCGGGGTCGCCGGACGTATTGATACATGGCCTCACTGCTGTGACAGTCGAGAGCAGCTTAGGCCAAGGCATATACGCCTGTCCGGCGAATGAGAACGTAGGCTGCTCTCATGTCAAACAAGCGCTCGGGCGGTGGTCTGTCCCCCACGCAGCAGGCCGCCAAGTTCCTCGGTGTCAGTGTCCTCGCGGGAGCGGTGCTGGCCGGAATCGCGCTGCCCGCCGTGGGCGCGCTCGGGCTGGCGGCCAAGGGCTCGGTCGAGAGCTTCGACGAGCTCCCGGCCAATCTGAAGACCCCTCCGCTGAGCCAGCGCACCACCATCCTGGACGCCCAGGGCGGCACGATCGCCACGGTCTACTCGCGCGACCGCACGGTGGTCGACCTCAAGGACATCTCGCCGTACATGCAGAAGGCGATCATCGCGATCGAGGACTCGCGCTTCTACCAGCACGGCGCCGTCGACCTGAAGGGAGTCCTGCGCGCCCTCAACCGCAACGCGCAGGAGGGCGGCGTCGCCGAGGGCGCCTCCACGCTCACGCAGCAATACGTGAAGAACGTCTTCGTCGAGGAGGCCGGCGACGACCCGACGAAGGTCGCCCAGGCCACCCAGCAGACCCTCGGCCGCAAGATCCGCGAACTGAAGTACGCGATCCAGGTCGAGGAGGAGCTGGGCAAGAAGAAGATCCTCGAGAACTACCTCAACATCACCTTCTTCGGCCAGCAGGCCTACGGCGTGGAGGCCGCCGCCCAGCGCTACTTCTCCAAGTCCGCCAAGGACCTCAACCTCCAGGAGTCCGCCCTCCTCGCCGGCATCGTGCAGTCCCCGAGCCGCTACGACCCGGTCAACGACGAGGCCGAGGCGAAGAAGCGGCGCAATGTGGTGCTCCGGCGGATGGCCCAGATCGGGGACATCTCCCAGGAGGAGGCCGACAAGGCGGCCAGGGCCCCGCTCGGGCTGAAGGTCAGCAAGCCGAAGAACGGCTGCATCACCGCCGTCAAGGGCGCGGGCTTCTTCTGCGACTATGTGCGCGAGGTCTTCCTGAACGACCCGGTCTTCGGCAAGACCAAGGAGGAGCGGGCCAGGATCTGGAACCAGGGCGGCCTGACGATCCGCACCACCATGGACCCGCAGGCGCAGGAAGCCGTGCAGCAGTCGGTGAAGAACCACGTCAACCAGAGCGACGACGTGGCGACCGCCGCCACCATCGTCGAGCCCGGCACCGGCAAGATCCTTGCCATGGGCCAGTCCCGGCCCTACGGCATCGACACCAAGAAGCACGAGACGACGCTCAACCTCTCGGTCGACGACGCCATGGGCGGCGGCGCGGGCTACCAGCCCGGTTCCACGTTCAAGCCGATCGTCGCCGCGGCGGCCCTGGAGAACGGGGTGCCGCCGACCAAGACGTACGCCGCGCCGTACAAGATGAACTACCCCTCGCCCGTCCAGGCCTGCGACGGCAAGGTGTGGAACGAGCAGAACGTCCCGGTCGAGAACGAGAACGAGTCCGAGGTCGGCCCGTACAGCATGAAGGAGGCGACCGCCAAGTCGGTCAACACCTACTTCGTCGAGCTGATCAGTGAGATCGGGATCTGCCCGGTCACCGAGATGGCCAAGAAGATGGGCGTCCAGCGGGCCGACGGCCGCAAGATGCAGCAGGCCCCGTCCATCGCCCTGGGCACCCAGGAGATGTCCCCGCTGACCATGGCGAACGGCTACGCCACCTTCGCCGCGCGCGGCATGCACTGCACCCCGGTCGCCATCGAGTCGATCAGCCAGCGGATCGGGGGCAAGGAGAAGTCCCTGCCGGTGCCGAAGTCGACCTGCTCGCGGGCCATGTCGGAGAAGACCGCCGACACCGTCAACACCCTGCTCAAGGGCGTCGTCGAGGACGGTACGGGCACCCAGGCCGGCCTCGGCAGCCGCCCGAGCGCGGGCAAGACCGGTACCACCGACGAGCGCTACGCCGCCTGGTTCGTGGGCTACACCCCGAACATGGCCGGCGCGGTCTGGGTCGGCGACCCCGCGCACAAGCGGAAGATGATCAACATCTCCATCGGCGGCCAGTGGCACGGCAAGGTCTTCGGTGGCCAGGTGCCCGGCCCGATCTGGCGCGACATGATGAACGGCGCGCTGGAGGGCAAGGAGGCGCCCGACTTCAACCTGGTCGACATCCCGGACGACCGCAACCGCGATCGCGACCGGGGCGACGATGACGAGGACCGCGACGAGGGCGACGACAACGGCGGCTTCATCGGCGGCCTGATCGGCGGCGGCAACGGCGGCCCCGGCGGCGGCAATGGCGGACCCGGTGGTGGCAACGGCGGTCCCGGCGGCCCGGAGCCCGACCCGACGTTCTCCATCCCGGAGGGCTTCATCCGCGGCCCGGGCAACGGGCCGGGCGGCAGGGACTGAGGCCGGCGGGAGGCTCTGGGCCTCCGGTCATCTGGGCTCCTGGCCTCCAGGTCCCCTGGGCGACCGCCCCACCCACGCACGCGAACGGCCCCTCCCCTCTCTACTGAGGGAAGGGGCCGCCTCTCTACTGAGGGAAGGGGCCGCCCGCGTTCGTACGCCCACTAGGTATAGGTATGACGGGCCGGCCGTTCAGCCGCCGGCCAGCATCTTCTTCACCGCGGCGGCGACCCGGCCGCCCTCCGCCCGGCCCGCGACCTTCGGGTTCACGATCTTCATGACGGCGCCCATGGCGCGCGGCCCCTCGGCGCCGGCCGCCTTCGCCTCCTCGACCGCCTGGGCGACGATCGCGTTCAGCTCGTCGTCGGACAGCTGCTTCGGCAGGTACTGCGCGAGCACCTCGCCCTCCGCCTTCTCCCGCTCGGCCTGCTCGGTGCGACCGCCCTGCGCGAAGGCCTCGGCCGCCTCACGGCGCTTCTTGGCCTCGCGGGTGATCACCTTCAGCACATCCTCGTCGGAGAGCTCACGCTTCTCCTTGCCCGCGACCTCCTCCTTGGTGATCGCGGCGAGCGTCAGGCGCAGCGTCGAGGAGCGCAGCTCGTCGCGCTCCTTGATCGCGGCGTTGAGGTCATCCTGCAGCTTGGACTTGAGCGTGGTCATGACTTGATTGTCGCAGGTGCGCAGGGCAGGACGCCTGCTGATTTAAGGGGCGTACGGGAAAAGGCTGTTCGTACGGGCAGCGGGCGGACTGCGTGGCACGGCGGCCGCTCGCGGTCTGACACGATGGGTCCATGCGCGCGCGATACGGAATCCCCCTGGGAATCACGGCGGCCGGGGCCGCCGGACTGCTGTACGCGGCGGGCTTCGAGGCCCGCTCCTTCCGGCTGCGGCGGGTGACGGTCCCCGTCCTGCCGTCCGGGATGCGCCCCCTGCGCGTGCTGCAGGTCTCCGACATCCACATGGTCAGCGGCCAGCGCAAGAAGCAGCGCTGGCTGCGCTCGCTCGCCGGTCTGCGCCCCGACTTCGTGATCAACACGGGCGACAACCTGTCCGACCCCGAGGGCGTGCCCGAGGTGCTGGACGCGCTGGGCCCGCTGATGGAGTTCCCGGGCGCCTACGTCTTCGGCTCCAACGACTACTACGGCCCCCGCCTGCGCAACCCCGCCCGCTACCTGATCGAGAAGGCCCAGGGCAGGCACGGCCTGAACGGCAACCCGCCGGCCGTCGGCGTCGTCCACAACCCGTGGGAGAACATCCGGGACGGCTTCGACGCCGCGGGCTGGCTCAACCTGACCAACACCCGGGGCACCCTCAAGATCAACGACGTGTCCATCGAGCTCACCGGCCTCGACGACCCGCACATCAAGCGGGACCGGTACGACGAGGTGGCCGGCGGCCCGTCGCCCTCCGCGGACTTCTCCATGGGCATCGTCCACGCCCCCTACCTGCGCGTCCTGGACGCCTTCACGGCCGACGGCTACCCCCTGATCCTGGCCGGCCACACCCACGGCGGCCAGCTGTGCATCCCCTTCTACGGCGCCCTGGTCACCAACTGCGACCTCGACACGGACCGCGTGAAGGGCCTGTCCACCCACACCGCCGACGGCCACACCGCCTACCTGCATGTCTCCGCAGGCTGCGGCACCAACCGCTACACCCCCGTCCGCTTCGCCTGCCCCCCGGAGGCGACGCTGCTGACTCTCACGAGCCGAGACTGACCGAAGTGAACCGAGAGTAATCCAAACGACACTGAACACCGCCGTTCTCCCGGTAACCCATCCGCACCACAACAAATCGCACCAATCGGGTCATGCCTCCCACTCTGGAGGCATGACAGCCCCGATACCCAGGGACATCCCGGACCTGCCCGCCGTCCCGATGCCGCCCCCCTCGCTGCTGCCCTCCCCGGTCCCGGCCCGGGCCGTGGTCCCCCCGGTGCGCCGCCCCCTCGCAGCGACCTACCGCCTACTCCTGGCCGCAACGGCGATCACTGCCGCCGCCGTCGAACTCCTCCTCGGCAACCCGACCCGCGTCCTGAGCTACTTCACCATCCAGAGCACGCTGCTCCTGGCCCTGGTCACCCTGGCCTCGGCCCGCCGAGCCTGGACGGCCCGCCACCCCCTCCCGGGCGGGCTCACCGGCGCCACCCTCCTCTACGTAGTGATGGCGGCCCTGGTCCACCACACCCTCCTCGCCGACGCCAAGCCGGCCTTCTCCATGACCGGCGAGACGGGCCTGCTGGAAACGGCCGCGGCCCACGCCCTCCACACGGTGATCCCGCTCGCGGCCCTGCTGGACTGGCTCCTGCTCTCCCCCTCGGCCCGCACGCACATCCTCCAGGCCACGACCTGGATGCTGTACCCCCTGGCCTACCTGGCCTTCACCCTGGTCCGCGGCGAACTCCTCCCCGGCAACCCGGCCGCCTACCTCTACCCCTTCCTCGACGTCACCCGCGACGGCTACCGCAGCGTGCTGGCCAACGCCCTCCTCGTGGGCCTCGCCTTCTACGCCCTGGCGGCCCTCCTGGTCGCCCTCGACCACGTCCGCCCGCACCCGGTCCGCCGCCTCCGCTGAAACCGGATTTCGTCTCCGGCCACCGGTGGGCTAAAGTAATCGTCGTCGCCGCGACAGCGGCGATGATCGGGGTGTAGCGCAGCTTGGCAGCGCGCTTCGTTCGGGACGAAGAGGTCGTGGGTTCAAATCCCGCCACCCCGACAGTGAAACACCAGGTCAGGGGCCTAATCCGCATCGCGGGTCGGGCCCCTGACTCGTTTCCAGGGTCTCTTGGGAGCCGTTGGGGAGCCAACTTCGGAATCCGGCTCCCGGGCTGCTCCCATTCCGCTCCCGCGGAGACGGCACGCGACACATCGGGGGAAGCCGTCGAGCACAGGAGCCGGGGTGAGGTCCGCCAAGCGGATGCTTGGCGGTGATCTGGCGGGCCTAGGCGGCAGGTGCATCTAGCGAGCCACCGTATGAGCCGTCAGAGCTGAACCCGCAGGCAGGAGCCGATCTGGCTGAAGCTCATGGAAAGTTGAGGGGTCGCTGTGACGCCGACGAGATGGTCAACTTCTCGCGTCCACCAGTGTCGTCCCTTTAGCTCGGGCGGGCTGTGTCCTGCGGCCGGCCGATACGGGGACCCCCATTTCAGGAGGAATCGTGAACGCTGCCGACCAGCTGCTTGAGGGTTACACGGCCTACACGACGGCCGAAGAGTTCGGAGTGGCGGCCGAGAGCGACGCTCCGGCCATCACCACCACCGTCACTTCGTCGGAGATCTGTGTCTCTCTGGTCTCCGCGTCGGTGACGGCGACGTGGGACAGCGGCTGCTGAGAGGGCGTTAAGTCCCATCTCTCTGGGTTCGTGATCGCTCGTTCGTGTGATTGGTT
>NZ_BAAAIZ010000101.1:32450-58172 GCF_039526425.1 Streptomyces thermospinosisporus | reverse complement strand
ACCGCGCGCCGTCAACCGCTCGCTGCCGGGGCTCGACCCGCCGCCCAACCGTGGCGGCCAGGCCCGCCGCCAACGGTGCGCCGCGCTGTCGACCGCGCGCCGTCAACCGCTTGCTCCTGGGGCTCGACTCGCCGCCAACCGTGGCGGCCAGGTCAGCTGCCAATGGTGCGCCGCGCGCTGCCGACCGGAGCGCCGTCGGCCCGAACGGCGCCAGTCCACATGGCGCCGCCCGCAAGGCACAGCCCGAACGCCGCCGGCCCGACCGGCGGTGCCCCGGCCCGACCGCGGCGGGGCCGGCCGGACCGGCGTTGGGGCCGGGTCAGCCCGCGAACTCCGGCCCGTGGACGGCCGCCCGCAGCCGCCGGTACCAGCGCCAGCCGATGGTCTTCACCCCGTCCCGGTACGGCGCGATGCGCGCCCCGCCGCCCGAGAGCCAGGTGCGCACATCGTCCACGGTGTGGGTGCGGCGGACGATCAACCGGGCGATGCGGTAGCGCTCGTCCCGCTCCGAGCTGAGCGCATGCCGCACGGCGGTCGCCGTCTCGTAGCCCGCCTGGGCCGCCATCGCCCGCACCCTCGGGCTGTTGTAGCCGTGCGGGTAGGCGAGATGCGGTACGGCATGACCGAGGGTGTCCTCCAGCACGGCCTTGGAGTCGTACAGCTCGGCGCGCAGCTGCCGGCGGGTCAGGGTGTCCAGCTGGGCGTGGGTGACCGTGTGGCTGCCGACCTCCATCCCGGCTCGCTCCAGTTCCGCCGCCTGCGCCAGCGCCATCATCGGCGCGGGCGGCAGGAGACAGCGCCCGCCCGGGGTGAGCGCCCCGGTGGTGAGATACGCGGTGGCGGCCAGGCCGCGTGCGGCCAGCGCCTCGGCGGTGGGGCCCGGCAGATCGGCGAACCCGTCGTCGAAGGTCAGCAGCACCGGCCGGGGCGGCAGCGGCCCCCGCCCGGCGAGGTGTGCGGCGAGGGTGCCGATGGTGACGGGCGTGCGGCCGCTGTCCACGACGGCGTCGAGGTGCGCGGCGAACTCCTTCGGCGAGACCGTGAACTCGGCGATCCAGTCCGGCGGATCGTCCATCACGGCGTGATAGAGGAACACCGGGATGGCCGCCGCCGGGCCGGACCCGGCCGTGCTCCCGGCTCTCGCGCCCGCTCTGCCCGCCACCGGCTCCCGCGGTGTCGTCGTCATCTCCGCCCCCTCGCGGCCGTCTTCCGCAGGGCCTGCCGGGCGCGCAGATAGCCGGCGGGCCCGTAGAGCATGCCCCGGCGCTGCAGCCGGGACAGGCGCCGCGGCCAGGGATGGCTGCGGCTGTCGTGGCCCCCCGGAGCGGCCCCGCCGCCGTCGGTGTCCCGTACGGCGGTCAGCGCCCGTGCGTGCGCCAGGCCGCGCGGCAGCCGGGCGAGGAAGGCGGGCAGCAGCGCGGGCCGGTTGACCAGGATCGCGGTGAGATAGGCGGTCAGCCCGGCGCCGTAGCCGTAGGCCTGGGTCTCCAGGTCCGCCCAGGTCTCCCGGTGGTGGTGCCACACCAGCGCCCGCGGCGTGTAGTGCAGCCGGTGCCCGTGGGCGAGGACGCGGACGAAGCCGTAGAGGTCGTCGCCGCCGCGTGCGGGCGTGCCGGCTCCGGTGGCCGGGTCGAAGCCGCCGACCGCGCGCAGCACCCCGGTGCGGAACGCCATGTTCGCCCCGGAGCCGAAACGCCCCGCCGTGAACGGGAACAGCGGCTCGTCGCGGGGCGGGGCGGCGGGGTCGTACGTCGTCGGCGTGAAGCCCTTCGCGAAGCCGCCGTGGCTCTCCAGCAGCACCTGGGCCGGGGTGCGCAGCCGGGCCGGCAGGATCAGGCCGGTGACGCAGCCCAGGCGCGGGTCGGCGGCGAAGGGGACGGTGAGTTCGGTGAGCCAGCGGGGATCGGCGATGACGTCGTCGTCGGTGAAGGCGACCACCTCGCCCCGGGCCACGGCCAGTCCCGCGTTGTGGGCGACGGCGAGCCCCGGGACCGGCTCGCGGACATAGCGCACGCGCTCCCCGTACTTTTGGTGCACCAATTCTTTTGTCTCGTCGGTGACGGGAGCGTTGTCGACCACCACGATCTCGAAATGCGGGTGGTCCTGGGCGAGCAGCGAGTCGAGCGCACGGGCCAGCTGCCCGGCCCGCTCCCGGGTCGCCACCACGACCGAGGCGTGCGGCGGTGCGGCATCGCGGGGCGGGGCCGGCTCGCTCCGGAAACCCCCGGACCCGGCGAGCACCCGTCGCGCGGCCGACGTCAGCACCGCCCGCGGATCGGCCCCCTCCGGCACCCGCTCCAGGAACGTTCCGGCCGGCACGCCCTCCCGTCTGACCAGCACGAACACCTCGCCGGCGGTGACCGGCGGGCTGCCCGGCCCGGGCCGGAGCGCCGCCTGTTCACCCGCGCCCAGATCCACCTCGGCGACCTGCACCGCCCCGGTGGACAGGAACCTCCGGATCTCCTCCCGCGTACGCGAAGCACGGGACATCGACGATGTGCGCGATGTACGGGACATGAACCCTCCCCCTCCTCATGACCCCCTCGTCACCGTCGGCGGCCGCCGCGCAGCCGTCCCGCGCCGCGCAGGGCCCGCGAGGCCAGCGACGCCACACCCGGGTGGTCGCGGACGAACGCATGGGCGCGGCGCACCGGTTCGCGGCTCAGCCAGTGCAGGGCGGCACCCGCACCCGGACGCAGCGCCGCTCCCTCGTAGACGGCGAGTTCTCCGGTCTTCAGCGAGTCCTTGTACTCGGCGGGGCCGCGCCCCATGTCGAGCAGGCCGATGCCTTCGGCCGCCGCCGCCTCGGCCATCCGCAGATGCAGCACCAGACCCGGCGAGTACTTTGCGAACGCCGGGTCGTACGCCGGGAACCAGCAGGACAGCACGGACGCCGAGCGCAGCCCGAAGTGCGCGGCCACCGGCCGCCCGTCGGCGTACAGGACCGACAGCGTGCCCGTGCACTCGGGCGCGCGGGTCTCGGCGAGCCGGCCGACCAGCCGGGTGATCCACTCCTGGGCGAACCGGTCGCGCCGCCCCGTCCTGCGGTACTGCGCCGACTTCCACTCCATCAGCGTGCGCAGCACCGCCGGGTCGCGCTCGTCGAACACGAACCGCACGGGCCCGACCTGGCGGCCCAGCCTGCGCTCCTTGGCCAGCGTGGTCTTCAGGAACTTCGGCGACTGGGCGCGCAGCACCGACTCGTAGGTGTCGTAGCCCTTCTCCACGTCGATGACGAAGGTGGCGTGCTCCTCGGCCGCGTACGGCAGGAAGAGCCGCTGCTCGGGCTCCAGGTTGTCGAAGGCGAAGGTCGACACCGAGCAGGCCCGCAGCAGTTCGGCGGTGTCCTGGACCAGGCCCGGACGCAGGATGGCGCCCTGGCAGTCCGACACCCCGAGCCCGATGGCCCGTCCCTGGCCGAGCGGCCCGCGCTCGAACGGCAGGAAGCCGGCCGGTTCGGTCCCCTCGTACAGGACCGCCACCCGGGCGCCCGGCCGCACCAGGCCCACCGCGGCGGTGAATTCCGGTTCCATGAACGGGTTGCGCGGTACCTCGGCGGCCGCGCGCAGCTCCCGCCAGCGTTGCCGCTCCCCCTCGCCGAGATCCTCCGGCCTCAGTACGTGCACACGTCCACTGCTCACCTGACCCCCCGATCAAGTCCCCCCTGGACACTTGGAAGGTACCGCCCGGGAGGGCATGGACGGTAGGTAGCAGACCATCTTGTTGCCAATCGGTGCACAAGCCATGGGGCGCGGGCGTACCGGACGGCGGTGAGAAGCACCGGCGTGTTGTCCGTATTCTCTGATCATGGCCGCACCCACCGCATATTCACTCATCGCCACCGACCTGGACGGGACGCTGCTGCGCGGCGACGACACCTTGTCCGCCCGGTCCCTCGCAGCGCTCGCGCGGGTGGCGCGGGCCGGTGCCCGGCACCTCGTGGTGACGGGCCGCCCGGCCCCCCGGGTGCGGCCCCTGCTGGAGGCCCTCGGCTGCACGGGGCTCGCGGTGTGCGGACAGGGCGCGCAGGTGTACGACGCGGGCGCGGACCGGATGGTGTGGTCCGTCACCCTGGACCGGGAACTGGCGGAGACCGCGCTGGGCAAGATCGAGGCCGAGGTGGGGGAGGTCTATGCGGCGGTCGACCAGGACGGCGTGGACGGGCTGACCCTGATCGAGCCGGGGTACCGGATGCCGCACCCCACGCTGCCCGCCGTGCGGGTCGACCGGCGCGACGCGCTGTGGACCCGGCCGATCAGCAAGGTGCTGCTGCGCCACCCCGAGCTGACCGACGACGAGTTGGCGGCGACCGCGCGTGCGGTGGTCGGCCCGCTCGCCACGGTGACCATGTCCGGGCCGGGGACCGTGGAGCTCCAGCCGTGCGGTGTGACGAAGGCGACAGGGCTGGCACTGGCGGCCGAGCGGCTCGGGCTGGGCCCGGAGCAGACCCTGGCGTTCGGTGACATGCCGAACGACATCCCCATGTTCGACTGGGCGGCCCGGGGCGTCGCCATGGCCAACGCGCACCCGGAGCTGAAGGCGGTGGCCGACGAGGTCACCACGACGAACGAGGACGACGGCGTGGCCGTCGTCCTCGAGCGTCTGTTCCCGGAGACCGGGTGCCACCTGCCCCAACAGGTGCCGCCCCGGTGCGATTCCGGATTCGCGTCCTCGTCCGCCGAGAGCACGCTTCTGTCGTCCCAGTAGGGAATCTCAGCAGGGTCCCGGTGGGCGGCCGGCGGCTCCCCAAAGCCGTCCCGAGCCCTCCGGGGGTGGGCCACTCGGCTCAGTACGCGCCGAAGACGTTGTCGATGGAGCCGTAGCGGTCGGCGGCGTAGTTGCAGGCCGCCACGATGTTCGCGACCGGGTCGAACGGGTCGAAGGCGGTGCCCGGCACGTGGTAGGCCGCGAAGGTCGGGTCGATGACCTGCAGCAGGCCCTTGGACGGGGTGCCCTTGGCGGCGTTGGAGTCCCAGTTGTTGATGGCGTTCGGGTTGCCGGACGACTCGCGCATGATGTTGCGGTAGATGCCGTCGTAGGAGCCCGGGATGCCGTGCTGCTGCATGATCGACAGCGCCTCGCGGATCCAGCCGTCGAGGTTGTTCGGGTACGCCGTCGAGGTGGCGGCGGCCGGGGCCGCGGCCGGAGCCGCGGAGGCGCTGGTGGCGCCGATGAGCGGCAGGGCGACCACGGCGGCGCCGGTGCCGGCGACGGCGAGGGTACGGGCGAGACGGCGGCCGCGGAAGCGGCGGGTCATACCGGTTGCAGGCATGTTCGTGTGTCCTCTCCTACGCCTGCGAGGTGAGCTGTCGGGTTCGGGCTGGGAGAGTGCCCGGCCGTGCCCCTTCGGGCATGGCTTCACCCCTAGCCGTTCCGGACGGATGCCCGGCCCGGCGACTTACCTGGGTCCCCCGCTCCTGCCGTGCGTGAGTGATCGACGATCGGTGGTGCGGGCGGCGGCAGGATTCGGCGTCCGCCCGGCAGGCCGGGAACGTATGCGAGAGCACATGCCGGGAACAAGTGCGGTCATCACAGAAGTGGTCGTTTGATCTTGTCCTGGGGTGATTTGTGTACTTGATTCTTTGCTGCCGCCAAGGGTCAACTCCGGTGCAGGGATGGGGAAAAGGGGTGCGGACGGGTGCGGGGGTGGTGAGGTTCCGGGCGTGAGGCACTTCACTGAGGGAGGGGGGTGGGAGCATATTTCGTCAAGAGGAATTCGCCTGGTAATTGCGGCAAATCGGGCACCGAGGCGGGCAGGATGGTGGATGTGGCGATGTGAGGTGCTCGGTGGCGCGAGGTGGAGTGCTCGGCAGGGGGCTCGTGGGGGCCCGACACGGTGGAATGGGGTGCTCGGTGATGCTCCGTGATGCTGCGTGATGCTCCGCGAGACGTGTTGTGATCAAACCATCAGGAATGCGGTGGTGTGATCCGGTCGGCCCCGGCGGGTAACCCCGGGCGCTGGTGGTGATCGAAACGTGACCGGATACGCTGACTTGAGTGGCGACAGCGACCTATCGACAAACCGTGTAATCGGCAGTAGACACCAGCAGACAGGAGACCCCTCGTGACCGTCGTCGGGCCGTTCGGGCTGAGCGTGCGGGACCAGGCTCTCGAAGCCGATGTCCAGGCCGGATTGACGGCTGTCGAGGAAGGGCTGCTCGAGGCCACCAAGAGCGAGGTGCCCTTCATCACAGAGGCCGCGCAGCATCTGGTGCGGGCCGGGGGCAAGCGATTCCGGCCACTGCTGGTGATGCTTTCCGCACAGTTCGGTGACCCGTACGCACCGGGGGTCGTGCCGTCGGCGGTTGTGGTGGAACTCACTCACCTCGCGACGCTGTACCACGACGACGTGATGGACGAGGCGGCCGTGCGGCGCGGCGTTGCCAGCGCGAACACGCGGTGGGGCAACTCCGTCGCGGTGCTCACCGGCGACTTCCTCTTCGCGCGGGCCTCGCACATTCTGGCCGACCTCGGGCCGGAGGCGGTGCGGGTGCAGGCCGAGGCGTTCGAGCGGCTGGTCACCGGGCAGATCCTGGAGACGGCCGGGCCGCAGGACGGGCGGGACCCCGTCGACCACTACCTGGACGTCCTCGGCGGCAAGACCGGGTCGCTGGTGGCCGTGTCCTGCCGGTTCGGGGCGATGATGTCCGGTGCCGACGAGACGGTGGTGGACGTCCTGACCCAGTACGGCGAGCGGCTGGGGGTCGCCTTCCAGCTGGCGGACGATGTGCTGGACATCGCCTCGGACTCGCACGAGTCGGGGAAGACGCCGGGGACGGATCTGCGGGAGGGCATCGCCACGCTGCCGGTGCTGCGGCTGCGGGAGCGGGCGGCACGGCTGGGGCTGGCGGAGGATCTGGCGCTGTGCGAACTGCTGGACTCCGACCTCACGGATGACGCGCGGCACGCCGAGGCGCTGCGTCTGCTGCGGGCGCACCCGGCGCTGGAGCAGGCCCGCCGCGACACGGTCCGCTTCGCCGAGGAGGCGCGGGCCGCCCTGGCCCCCCTCCAGGAATGTGACGCCAAGGCAGCCCTCGAGCAACTCTGCGACGCGGTCGTCCACCGCGCCGGCTGACTCCCGGGATTCCCGGTGGGGTGCGCTTTCTCCCTGCCTGCGGGCCGGTGGGGCCCCGTGGCCATGCCTGCGGCGCAACCGCGGCCCCGGTGAGGGTGCGCGCAGCGCCACGCTGAATGGGTGAGTCGGGGCCGGGGTGGTGGTATCCGTCCTCGGTCTGGCGCGGAATCAGTCGCCTTTTGGGCACTGGTGCGGACGCGCCGGCCGCTGCGGGCGGACACCACCACCCCGACCCCTCCCCGCCGCGCGGGTCCGCGGCCGCCCACCGCCGGTGCCCTGCTGGGCGCCGTGCGCGGCTACCGCCTCGCTGCGGGCAACCGCGCCCGCCCGACCGCGGGCACCTGCGGCCGCGTCACTGCGGGCAGTCGTGCCGCCCAGGTGTGCTGTCCCGGGACGTTGGTGACACACGGACCGGGTGCCTGAACAGGTGAGGGCCTTCTGCGTTCGGTGTGGACTGCGCCATCCGCAGCCACTTCCGGCGCCGGGGAATCCGGGCGGTCGTCCCGCAGCCGTCCGGCCAGATCGGCCACCGCCCGCGGCGAGGCCGCCAAGGCGGCCGACCGCCCGGCTTCGACCGCGAGGCCTGCAAGCAGCGGAACACCGTCGAGCGGTGCATCAACCGGCTCACGCAGTGGCGCGGCCCGGCCGCACGAACCGGCAAGCCTGCCATCGCCCACCAGGCCGCACTCCACCTCGCCGGCATCCTCATCCGGGCCCGACGCTGGCCCAAAGAGACAGAACCTAGCCCTCCCAGCCGAGGTAGACCGACTTTGACCAGGTGTAGAAGTCCACCGCGACCGCACCCTGCTCGCGGAAGGTGTTGCTGGAGGAGTCGCCGACGCCGCCGAACGGGACGTTGAGGTCCAGGCCGGTGGTCGGGCGGTTGACCTTGACCACGCCCACGCGGACGGCCGCGGCGAAGCGCTGGGCGGCGGCCAGGCTGCGGGTGCAGATTCCCGCGGCCAGGCCGTAGCGGGAGTCGTTGACCAGGTTGATCGCGTCGTCCAGGTCCGCCGCGGACAGTACCGCGACCACCGGGCCGAAGATCTCCTCGCGGGCCGCCGTGTTCTCCTGGCTCAGGCCGGAGAGCACGGTCGGGGCGAGCATCAGCCCCTTGGGGGCCTCGCCGCCCGCGGCGACGGTCGCGCCCTCGGCCGTGGCCTGATCGATGGCGGCGGTGATCGTGGCGAGCTGCTGCTCGCTCACCACCGGGCCCATCAGGGTGCCGTCGGCCAGGCCGTTGCCGGGGCGGTAGCGGGCCGCCTCCTTGGCGAGCGCGGCGACGAAGTCGTCGTGCACGCCGGGGGTGCAGATCACCCGGGAGGAGGCGGTGCAGGCCTGGCCGGTGAGGCCGAAGCCGCCCGCCGCGGCGATCCGCGCGGCCTGTTCGACGTCGGCGTCGTCCAGTACCACCAGAGCGTTCTTGCCGCCCATCTCCACCTGCACCCGGCCGCGGCGCTCCTGCACCGCGCGCTCGATGCGCATGCCGACCTGGGTGGAGCCGGTGAAGGAGACCGCCGCCACCCGGGGGTCGCGGACCAGGGCCTCACCGACCACCGCGCCGGAGCCGTGCACCACGTTGAGCACCCCGGCGGGCAGCCCGGCCTGGACCAGGGCCTCGGTGAGGTGGCGGGCGGAGAGCGGGGTGAGCTCTGCGGGCTTGAGCACCACCGTGTTGCCGCCGATCAGCGCGGGCGCCAGTTTCCAGGCGGGGATGGCGATCGGGAAGTTCCACGGCGTGATCAGCCCCACGACGCCGACCGGCTCCCGGCGGGTGTGGACCATGGTGTCCGGCAACGAGCTGGGCAGCACCTGCCCGCCGATCCGCCAGCCCTCGGAGCCGAAGAAGCGCAGTACGTCGATGGCCCGCCGGACCTCGCCGCGGGCCTCCGTCAGCGTCTTGCCCTCCTCCCGGACCAGGTCGCGGGCGGCCTCCTCGTGGTGGCCGCGCAGGATCTCGGCAGCGTCCAGCAGGATCGCGCCGCGCGCCGGGGCGGGCAGCGCCGCCCATCCCGGCTGGGCCTCGGCGGCGGCCGTCACGGCCGCGTCGACGGCCTCGGCGCCGGAGGCCGGGGCCACGGCGACCAGTTCGGCCGGGTCCGCCGGGTTGTACCGCTCGAAGCCGTCGCCGACGGCCTCCTCGCCGGCGATGAGGTTGGGGATCTGCACAGTGCTCATGGCTTTGGTTCCTTGGGAAGTCGGGAGTTCACAGGCCGCGGACCAGGCCGCCGTCGCAGCGCAGCGCGGTCCCGGTGATGTATGAGGCGGGGGCGCTGCAGAGGAAGGCGGCTGCCGCACCGAACTCGGCGGGGGTGCCGTACCGTCCGGCGGGGATCGCAGCCTGGGAGGCGGCCTCGACCTCGGCGACGGGGCGCTGTTCGCGTTCGGCCCGCGCGGCGTCCAGCGCCGCCACCCGATCGGTGGCGATCCGGCCGGGCAGCAACAGGTTGACGGTGACTCCGTCGGCCGCCACCTCCGCAGCGAGGGTCTTCAGGTACGCGGCGAGGGCGGCCCGTCCGGCGTTGGACAGGACCAGCCCGGGCAGCGGTTCGGCGATCCCGCTGGAGCCGACGGCCAGGATGCGGCCCCAGCCGCGCCGTCGCATGGACGGCAGGGTCAGCGCCACCAGCCGTTGCTGGGCCAGCAGCAGCGAGTCCACGGCCGCGGCGAGGTCGCCGGTGTCCAGGCCGGCGGCGGTGCCGGGCCGGGGGCCGGGTCCGTTGAGGACCAGGATGTCCGGATCGCCGTAGGCCTCGCGGGCCGCCTCGACCAGCGCCTGCGGTCCGTCCGGGACGGTGAGGTCGACCTGGACGCCGACCGCGTCCGGCAGTCCGGCGGCGATCTGTTGGGCGAGGTGGCCGCGCCGCCCGGCTACCACGACCAAGGCGCCTTCGGCGGCCAGCGCTTCGGCCACCGCCCGGCCCAGACCGCCGGTGGAGGCGGCGACCACGGCGACCCGGCCGCGGATGCCGAGGTCCATCAGCGCACCTCCTCGGGCAGCGCGGCGAGGTGCCGTTCCAGCTGCGGGACCAGGGCCTCGGGCAGCTGCGCTGCTGGTGGTCGCACCCCCGACTCCATGATCAGGCCACGGCGCCGGATGGCCTCCTTGCGCAGTGCCAGCCCGATCCCGGCCTGTGCCTCGAAGTTGACCAGCGGCAGATACGGCAGGTAGGCCTCCCGGGCCGCGTCGTGGCCGCCGTTCCGCCAGGCCTGGACGCAGGCGATCAGGCCCTCGGGGCAGGAGAAGCCGGTCATCGCCCCGGCGGCGCCGGCCGCCAGCTCGTCGAGCAGGCCCAGGCCGCCCAGGCCGCCGAATACCGGGACGTCCAGTTCGGCGGTGAGCCTGGCGATGGCCGCCGGGGTGGGCGGCGCCTCGGCCTTCACCGCCACCGCCGAGGGGACCTGGCGGACGGCGCGGACCAAGTCGGCGGTGCGGATGGCCACCCGGCTGGTCTCCGGGTAGTCCTGGACGACGATCCCGGCGCCGGTGGCCTCGTGGACCGCGTTGAGGTGGGCGGCGACCACCTGCGGATCGGGCGAGTTGACCTGCACCATCAGTCCGGCGAGGCGGTCCCCGACCACCTCGCGGACGAGCCGGGCCTCCTCCAGCACCGGTGCGGTGGCGAGTGCGGTGACCCCGACGACCAGCGGCAGGTCGACGGTGTCGGCCACCGTCTCCAGCACGGTGCGGCGTTCCTCGGCGGAGAGCCGGGCGGCCTCGCCGAAGACTCCGAGCACGGTCAGACCGGTGGTGCCGATCCGCTCGTAGTGCTCCACCAGCCGGGCCAGGCTGGGCTCGTCCACCTCGAAGGCGGATCCGAGGAAGGGCGTGGCGACCACACCCCACACTCCGGGGGCGAGTTGTTCGGGCATCGGTGAGCTCCCCCTCATCGTCCGGGCCAGACCGGTGGCCGCTTCTGCTGGAAGGCGAGCAGGCCCTCCTTGGCGTCCTCGCTGTCCAGCGCTGCCATCAGCGCCGGGGTGCGCAGCTTGTGGGCGTCCTGCGGTGACAGCCCGTCCCCGTGCTGGACCATCTGCTTGATGGCGCGCAGTGAGGTGGGGGCGCAGGCGAGGATGTCGGCGACCCAGCGGTCGACGGCCTCGTCCAGCTGCTGTGCGGGGACCACCTCGTTGACCAGGCCCATGCGGTGCAGCTCGGCCGCGGAGGCGCGGCGGCCGGTGAGCAGCAGCGCCATGGCCTGGGTGTGCGGCAGCCGGCGGACCAGCTGGAAGACGCCGCCGTCCAGCGGGATCCGGCCGACCCGGGGCTCGGTGAGGCCGAACTGGGCGTGGTCGGCGGCAACGACGATGTCGCAGCCGAGGACCATCTCCATGCCGCCGCCCAGCGCGTAGCCGTTGACCCGGGCGATCACCGGGACGTCCAGGGTGGTGCGCAGGCTCAGCCCGCCGAAGCCGTTGGGGTCCAGGCCGGCCCAGTACTCCAGGCCGGTCTTGTCCACCGCGTCGGCGGACATGTCGGCGCCCACGCAGAACGACCGCTCTCCGGCGCCGGTGACGACGACCGCCCGCACATCGGGGTCGGCCTCGATGTCGGCCCAGATCTCGTTGAGCCGGGCGTTGGTCTTGGCGTCCACCGCGTTGAGCACGGCGGGGCGGTCGATGGTGACCCGGGCGATGTGCCCGTCCCGTACGTAGCGGACCTCGTCGGTCATTGCAGCACCCCCTTCTCGCGGAGCAGGTCGATCTGCTCGGCGGTGTAGCCGAGTTCACCGAGCACCTCTGCGCCGTGCTCGCCGAGCCGCGGCGGGACCCGGCGGACCTCGGCGGGGGTGGCGGAGAGGTGGAGCGGCGCGTTGAGGGCGCGGATGCGGCCGGCGACCGGGTGGTCCATCTCGACGATCATCTTGTTGACCGCGGTCTGCTCGTCGTCGAGGGTCTGCTCCAGACTGCGCACCGGGGCGCAGAGGATGTCCTCGTCCTCGAGCCGCTTGACCCAGTAGTCGGTGGTGTTGCGGGCCACCGCCTCGGCGAAGATCCGCTGCAGCTCGGGCCGGTGCGCGAACTGCAGGTCCAGGGTGGCGAACTCGGGGCGCTCGCTCAGGTCCTCGTCGAGTTCCAGGGCGCGGCTGATGTGGTGCAGCGCGTTGCTCTTGAAGCCGCCGACCATGATCAGTGCGCCGTCGGTGGTGGGGAACACCCCGGTGAGCGGCATCGCGGCCCAGTTGATCTCGGAGCCGCGGTTGAGCTGCTGGCATGCCTCCTGCATCTGCATGTGGAGCATCGAGTCGTACATCGACACCTCGACCTTCTGCCCCTCGCCGGTGCGGTCGCGGTGCAGCAGGGCCAGCAGGATGCCCTGGAACAGGTGCATTCCGGTGGTGTAGTCGCAGAGCGTGGTCGGGTAGAGGGTGACGGGGTCGTCATCGGAGACCCGGCGCCACATCACTCCGCTGTACGCCTGGGCGATGGCGTCCTGCCCGCCCTTGTGGGCGTACGGGCCCTCGGTGCCGAAGCCGGTACCGGAGGCCCAGATGATTTTGGGGTTGATGGCGCGCAGCGCCTCGTAGCCGAGGCCGAGCCGCTCCATCACGCCGGTGCGGAAGTTGCTCACCACGACGTCGGCGGAGCGCACCAGTTCGTGGATGACCTGCCGCCCCTCCTCGGTGCGGGTGTCGATGGCGATGCTCCGCTTGTTGCGGTTGATCGACAGGAAGATGGGGTTGTCCAGGCCGGCCGGGTCCGGGATCGAGGTGCGGGAGATGTCGCCGGTGCCGGGCCGCTCCACCTTGATCACGTCGGCGCCGTAGTCGCCCAGCATCTGGGTGCAGGACGGGCCCATGAAGACCTGGGTGAAGTCGATGACGGTGACACCGCTCAGCGGCTGCGGGGCGGTGGTCATGCCACGGCCTCCTCGGGCTGGTCGACGGTCGCGTTCTCCGAGGGGACGTCACCGGGGTCGGCGCCCTGCTCGCGCATCCGGCGCTGGATGACGGCCGGGTCGACGTCCCGGACCAGCACACCCTGCTCCACCGCGGTGGCGGCGGCGATGCCGGCCGCCTGGCCCATGGCCATGCAGGGAGGGATCTCGCGGGACATCCGCTGCGCCTCGGGGGTGGCCGAGTAGTGCCGGCCGGCGACCAGCAGCTGATCGACACCGCGCGGCAGCAGCGCGCGGTACGGGGTGTAGTAGTCGCGGCCGCGGGCGACGCTGTCGGCGAAGTGGCGGCGGGAGGTGACGTCGTCCTTGGTGACCACGTACTCGCCCTGCAGCAGCCGGGTCTGCCGGACGCCCATCTGCTCGGCGACGTCGAGCAGGTAGGCGTTGCCGAAGCCGGGCAGCTCGGCCTTGATGTGGTCGAGGACGGCGCCGATCCGGGCCCGGGCCTCGAACTCGGCCTCGGTGAGCGAGACCGGGTCGGTGCCGTCGAAGCCGGTCATGTGCGGGCAGTTGCACCAGACCACGCCGGGAATGGGCGTCTTGAGCCACCACAGCTCCCAGGCGCCGCCCAGCATCCGCTTGATCTTGCGGTTGATGGCCCGGGCCTCACGCGGGTTCTCCTGCTCGAAGCGCTCGGCGGCCGCGGTGTCCACCCCGCCGAGCCGGAAGACCAGGGTGACCAGGTAGCTGTCCTGGGTGTACGGGGCGCCGGCCCGGGAGGCCACGTCGATGTCGCCGGTGGTGTCGATCACCACATCGCCCATCACCGCCTGCGGACCGGACTTGGTCTCGCAGACCACGCCCTTCACCGCGCCGTCCTGGACCACGGGCCGGGAGAACCAGCTGTGCAGCCGCAGATTGATCCCGTTCTCGCGGACCAGGTCGTTGGACACCCGCTTCCAGCCGTCGGGATCGAAGGCGACGGCGTAGCAGATCGGCTTGGGGTTGGTGTGGGAGTGGAAGTCGAAGGCGCCCCAGCGGCCCCACTTGGCCCACATCTCGGGCGAGGAGTAACGGTCCTCGGCCGGCGGGTAGACGGCGAGGCCGAGCTTGGCCATCCGCTCGACGTACTCGTCGACGATACCGGTGACGGTGATCTCGTTCCCGTTGATCATGTCGTCGAGGACCAGGACCATGCCGCCGGAAGCCAGGCCGCCAAGAGCCGCGTAGCGCTCCAGCAGGGTCACGCTGGCGCCGGTGCGGGCGGCGGCCACGGCCGCGCTGACCCCGGCCGGTCCGCCGCCGACCACGATCACGTCGGACCGCTGGACCACGGGGGCCTCGACGGCGTCGAGAGAGACGGTCTGTGACATCTGACTTCCCTTTCAGCTTCCGACGCGGACGGCGCCGCGGCGGAAGACGAGCACATAGAGCAGGACGCTGAGCAGACAGAGGACCGCGCCGTAGACGGGGAACGCCCAGCCGGCGCCGAGGTCCTGGAGCCACAGCAGGAGGTAGGGGGCGGTGCCGCCGAAACCGGCCACGCCGATCGCGTAGCCGAGGCCGACGCCGGTGACCCGGCAGCTGGTCGGCATCAGGGTGGCGGCGACGGTGTTGTACAGGCCCATGGTGAAGGCGAGCACCGGGGCGCCGACCAGCATCACCACGGTGAACGTCGCCATGCCGGGCTGCTGGTAGGCGAGCACGACGAAGATCAGTGGCACCACGGCGAGCCGGGAGGCGATGAAGGTGCGCGAGATCCGCTTGCGGTCGGCGAGCCGGCCGACGAGCGGGTAGAGCGCGGCGACGCAGATCCCGGAGAGGGTGGAGACCAGGAAGACGGTGTCCGGGTTCTCGTGGTAGGCGGAACGGGCCAGGTTGGGCAGTCCGGTGGTCCAGGTGTACTGGAGCGCCTGGGCGCCGGCCACGACGAAGACGATCGCCAGGAGCGCCAGCCGGTGCTGCCAGACCTCGGCCCAGACCCGGCCCACCCGGGCCGGCTCGGCCTGCTTCTCGCCCGTGGTGTGCAGGGTCTCCGGCAGGGTGCGGCGCAGCCAGAGGAAGACCAGGCCGCCGACGGCGCCGACCACGAACGGGATGCGCCAGCCCCAGGAGGCCATGGCGTCAGGGGCGACCACCGAGGTGGTCAGGAAGCAGACCAGCGAGGCGCTGACGATGCCGGCCTGCACGTAGGTGCTGATAATGCCGCCGTACCGGGCGGTCCTGCCCTCGGGTGCCAGTTCCACGATGTACGCGGAGTTGAGCGGGGCCTCGATGCCCGTGGAGAGTCCCTGCAGGATGCGGCAGGCCAGCAGGATGACGCCGGCCCAGACGCCGATGACCGCATGGCTGGGCAGCAGTGCTATGATCATGGTGCTGAGCACCATCGAGCCGATGGAGAAGAGCATGACGGCGCGTCGGCCTATGCGGTCGGCCAGGGTGCCGAAGATGATCGCGCCGAGCGGCCGGGCGGCGAAGCCGACCGCGAAGACGGCCAGCGCGGACATGGTTTCGGTGACGGAACTGCCCGACGGGAAGTAGAGCGGGCCGATGTAGGAGGCCAGTAGCCCGTAGACCATCCAGTCGTACCACTCGACGGCGTTGCCGCCGCCGAGGGCCAGCAGGGCGCGGCGGTGCGAGAGGGACTTTCTGGTGGTGGCAGGGCTTCTCTCGGTGAGTGATGCCATGTGGGGCACCTCGTCTTAGGGAGGCGCACGGAACGAGGCCGTGCGGAACCGGCGCCCGGGCCCGAGGCCGGGGCGTTGGGGACGGGGCGGTGCGAGGCCTGTGCCTACCAGCTGGGCGGAGTGACCACCCAGATCGAGGTGGCGGGCTCGTCACCAGGATTGACGTACCAGTGCGGAATGCTGGAGGAGTAGGTGATGGAGTCACCCGCCTCGAGCCGGTGACGGACGCCGTCGAGATAGACGTCCTTCACACCGGAGAGCACGATGCCGAACTCCTCGCCGTTGTGACAGAACGCGGTGGCGCTGGTGTCGTGGCCCGGCTGGGTGACCACCCAGAGGACCTCCAGAGCGCCGTTGAGAGAGGGAGTGAGCAGTTCGTACCGGTCGCCGTTAGCCGAGTCCGCACCGTGGAAGTCCAGGCTGCGGCGCTCGTGGGCACGGACCACCGGGCTGACCTGCTCCGCGAGGTGCAGCAGCCGCCCGATCGGCACGTCCAGACCGTGAGCGATCTGCACCAGGCTGGCGAAGGAAGGATTGCCCTTCCCCCGCTCGATCTGGCTGATCAGTCCGGTGCTGACGCCGGAGCGGCGGCTGAGCTCGTCCAAGGTCAGATCCGCCTGCTTGCGCAAGGCCTTGATCTGCAGGCCGACCGTGGCGACCATCACATCGAGGTCCGGCCGGTCGTCCGGCATCGGTGCGTCGGTGTCGTGCACGGTCTTCGCCTCTCCCTGAGCAGCGTTTGTCCTGCGGCATATTGAAGACCTTCACCATGATGAACACAACCCCCTGAGGTTCATCTCTTTGAAGCCGGGCAGGCGCCCGGCACGAAGAGCTGGTGCTCCAGGGTCGTCAGACGCCGACCTGCGGCGCCGCTGCGGGCGGCGGTCGCCTCGCACGCCATCGACCACCGGCTCCCGGGCACGGGCCGACCCCTGCGGCCCGTGAGCACCAGCCGCACAGCACCGTCGCCTTGAACCCCTGCAGGGGAACACCAGTCACCGGTCCCGGTGGGTGGGGAGGTACAGCGCCGGCCCCCATCGCCGGCCGTGAGCCAGGATCCGGCCCACGGGCCCGGCGTCATCACCAGCACGCGGCCGCGCAGGAGGCCGCCCCATGAACCGCGCCTGACCCCAGTGCAAGGGGGCAGCGGTCCCCCAACGCCGGGGAGTGAGAAGTAACCCGTGGCCGGCCCCCGCGCCGGGTGAGATGAAGCTTGGCCGGGTGGAGAGCTCGGTCGGTGTCCCCTACTGGTCGGCGGAGGGAAGCACGGGGGTTTGTCATACCGGAGCAGTACGTGGAGTTGAGCCCGCGGGCTGACGTATCCGGGGGTGCCGTTTGGTCAGATGGACAGCGACGGACATCACCCCTTCTCACCGGTAACGAGTGAGAATGGCGGCTCAGGCCGAGCCCGCCGCCGACCACGGAGGTACCACACACATGGCACCGCACGACACCGACGGCAACACCACCGCAAGGGAGGCCGACGAGCCGAGCCGGGCCCGCCGCAGGGCCGCCCGCTACGTCGTCCCCGTCACGGTGATGGGCGTGGCGGCCGCGACCATCGGCCTCGTCCCCGCACTCGCCGACTCCGGCGACCCCGACCTCCCGGAGATCACCGCAGCCCAGCTGATGGAGAAGATCGCCAAGTCGGACGTCGAGCAGCTGTCCGGCACCGTGAAGATCACCACCGACCTCGGCCTGCCCGACCTCGGCGGCCTGGAGAGCAGCCTCGCCTCCGGCGCGATGAATCAGGGTGAGGAGGACGGCTCCTCCGCCGACCCCTCCACCAAGCTCACCGAACTCGCCTCCGGCACGCACACCCTGCGCGTCGCCACCGACGGCCCCGACCGGCAGAAGCTGTCCCTGCTGGAGGACGCCGCCGAGTACAGCCTCATCCACAACGGCAAGGACGTCTGGGGCTACGACAGCAAGTCCAACGAGGTCTACCACGGCACCGTCGACGAGCCCGCCGGCAAGGCCAAGGAGGAGCAGCCCCCGGCCACTCCCAAGGACTTCGCCGAGGAGGCGCTGAAGTCGGTCGACGACACCACCTCCGTCAAGGTCGACGGCACCGCCCAGGTGGCCGGCCGTGACGCCTACAAGCTCGTCATCAAGCCCAGGCAGTCCGGCTCCACGGTCGGCGCCATCAGCATCGCCGTCGACCACAAGACCGGCATGCCGCTGAAGTTCACGCTCACCCCGGCCGCCGGCGGTGCCGCCGTCGTGGACGTCGGCTTCACCAAGGTCAGCTTCGACAAGCCGGCCGCCTCCACCTTCGGCTTCACCCCGCCCAAGGGCGCCAAGGTGACCGAGGAGGGCGACCTGGACAAGGGCGGCAAGCCCGAGCACGAGCCGGAGAAGGACCTCGCCAAGGGACTCGACGGCATGAAGACGCTCGGCGAGGGCTGGACCACCATCGCCACCTTCGACACCGGCGGCGAGGGCCTGCCCACCGGCGGCTTCCTCGACTCGCTCGGCGACCAGGTCAAGGGAGACTTCGGCACCGGCACGGTGTTCAGCACCCGCCTGGTCAACGCACTGGTCACCGAGGACGGCACGGTCTACGCGGGCGCCGTCACCAAGGAAGCCCTGGTGAAGGCTGCCGAGGAAGCGAAGTAGGGTTCGCGGAAGCCGTCCGGGGAGCGAGGGAGCCGATGGGCGAGACGTCCGTCAACGAGCCGGAGCCGAACGCGGCCGGGGAGGGTGACGGTGTCATCGTCACGCGCTCCCTCACCAAGCGCTACCGCGGAGGGCAACTCGCCGTCGACGGACTGAATCTGACGGTGCCGGCCGGCAGTGTCTTCGGCTTCCTCGGGCCCAACGGCTCCGGGAAGACCACCACCATCCGGATGCTGATGGGCCTGATCGAGCCCACCTCGGGCACGGTCCGGGTGCTGGGCCGGCCCATGCCCCGTGCGGTGCGCTCCGTGCTGCCCGAGGTCGGTGCGCTGATCGAGGGCCCGGCCCTGTACGGGTTCCTGTCCGGCCGGGACAACCTGCTCCGCTACGACGCCGCCGACCCCACTTCCGACCCCCGCACCCGGCGCGCCCGGGTGGCGGAAGCCCTGGAGCGGGTGGGGCTGACGGCCGCCGCCGGGAAGAAGGCGAGGGCGTACTCGCTCGGCATGAAACAGCGGCTGGGGCTCGCCGCGGCGCTGCTCCGGCCGCGCCGGCTGCTGGTCCTGGACGAGCCGACCAACGGGCTCGACCCGCAGGGAATGCGGGAGATCCGTTCCCTGATCAGGGAGTTGGCCTCGGACGGCACGACGGTCTTCCTCTCGTCGCACCTGCTCGACGAGATCGAGCAGGTGTGCACGCATGCCGCCGTGATGGCGCAGGGCCGGCTGGTCACCCAGGGCCCGGTGGCCGAGCTGGCGGCCGGGGCGCGGGGGCGGCTGGTGGTTCTCACGCCGGACGTGGCGGAGGCCGCGCGGGTGCTCAAGGAGCAGGGCGTGGGCGATGTCGTGGCCGAGGAGGAACGGGTGACCGGCGAGACGCCCGAGGAGCGGGACCTCGCCGACCTCAACGCCGCGCTGGTGCGGGCGTCGGTGCGGGTGCGCGGCTTCGGCGTCGAACGGGCCTCGCTGGAGGACGCGTTCGTCGCCCTGACCGGGGAGGGTTTCGATGTCGCGGGCTGAGGCGGCTGCATCCGGCGTGCGGTGGCTGTGGACCTTCGGTCTGTTCCGCAGCGAGCTGCTGACCACTCTGCGGCGCTGGCGCACCCTGGCCCTGCTCGGGGTGCTGGTGGCGGTCCCGGTGCTGATCGGCGTCGCGGTGAGGATCGAGACCGGTGACGGCGCACCGGCGGGCGGGGGCGGCGGCGAGGGGCCCGCCTTCATCTCCCAGGTCACCAACAACGGGCTGTTCCTGGTGTTCGCCGCGCTGGCCGCGACGCTGCCCTTCTTCCTGCCGATGGCCGTCGCGGTCGTCGCCGGTGACGCCATCGCGGGGGAGGCGAACGCCGGCACGCTCCGCTATCTGCTGGTCGCCCCGGCGGGCCGCACCCGCCTGCTGCTCACCAAGTACGCGACCGTCATGGCGTTCTGTCTGGTCGCCACCCTCGCCGTCGCGGTGTCGGCGCTGACGGTGGGCGCGCTGCTGTTCCCGCTCGGCGACCTCACCACCATCTCCGGCACCCGCATCAGCTTCGCCGAAGGGCTGGTCAGGGCGCTGCTGATCGCCCTGGTCGTCGCCGCGTCACTGGTCGGGGTGGCCGCGCTCGGCCTGTTCGTGTCCACCCTCACCAACAGCGGCATCGCCGCCATGGCGACGACGGCCGGGCTGCTGATCACCGTGCAGATCCTCGACCACATCCCCCAGCTGCACGCCCTGCACCCCTACTTCTTCTCCCACTACTGGCTGTCCTTCGCCGACCTCATGCGCGAGCCGGTCTACTGGGAGGACCTGACCAGGAACCTCGGCCTCCAGGCCCTCTACGCGGCGGTGTTCGGCTCGGCGGCGTGGGCGAGGTTCACGGCGAAGGACATCACCTCGTAGCGCTTGCCTTACGTCCCTTGCGTCGCGGCCTCACATCGCGGCGCTCACTTCTCGTGCGGGAAGCGGGCCAGGGGTGCCTCCCGGGAGAAGAAGGTCTTGGCCCGGGCCAGCGCCTCGCTGTCGTTGAGGACGTCGCCCGGCTTGCTGCCGTTGCCGAGGAGCACGCCGCCGAAGCGCATGCCCATGTAGGCGGCGGAGTTGTTGAGGGTGCCGATCAGCGGGTCGGCGACCGAGGGCTCCTCGTCGGCGTGCGCGGCGACGCCCCACAGGGTGCGGCCCGCCATGGTCGCCTTGCAGTCCGTGCCGGCCCTTCACCGCGATCGGCACCCCGGCCGGCGGCAGCCGCTCACCGGCCCGTACTCCTGCGTCCACCTCGTCGGCTCGGCGCAGTGCCTCCTCGCGCCACACCTCGACGAACGCGCACAGCTCACGGTCCGTGCGCTCGATGCGTTCCAGGGCCTGCGCGATCACCTCGGTGGCGCGGAGGGTGCGGGCACGGACGGCGGCGGCGATCTCCACGGCCGAGGGAAGCGGCTCAGCTCTGCTCTGCTCTGCTCAGCGCAGGGCTCCCGTGAGGCGGGCGAGGTTCTCCGACTCGCGGGGCGGGCGGCCGCTGAGATCGCCCAGCCGCCATTCGGGCACCCATGGCACGCGGTACACGTCGATCACGTTCTCGATCAGCCGGATCCGCTGGGCGAGCGGCTTCGGCAGCCGTCCCGGCGCGTCCGCCACCAGCACCACGGCGTCGAGGTCGAGCCCCTGCGGGACCTGCCCGAGCCGGAACAGCTCCAGGGCCGCCGTCACCGAGTCCAGGCCCGTCGCGTGCGTGCGCGCGACGAGCAGCACCGACTGCGGATCGCCGGGGCCGGGCCAGGACCGCCCGCTGTCGTGACCGCCGTGGACCGCGGCGAGGGTGGAGACGCCGGCGCCGCCGTGCGTGCCCACCCAGGAGAAGACCCGGCCGCTCGCCCGGGCGGGCGCGGGCCGCGGCGGGCCGCCCGCGTCCCGTGCCGCCGGTTCCGGCGTCGCCACCGGACCGCGGAGCCAGATCTCCGGTCCCTGCTGCATGTCTCTCCCCATGCCTCCTCTCCTGCCTCGTCCTCCGATCCTCATGCCACCGCCCCGCACCCGGGTCGGGGGCGGACGGGCGTTGGGACGAGCCTGTGACATCGCAGTGACGTGAGAAACGCGAGCGAGCGGACACACTCGAAGACAGGTGTACGACCCGAATGAGGGGACGATGGCTCGACTCAGCCGCGAGAAGAAGCGGGAACAGGCGGAGGCCGTCCACGCGGCGGACCCCGGGACGGTGCCGATAGACGTACATGTTCCTCTGCCCGTGTCGGGTACGGGCGCCGGTACGCCTGGTGCGCCGAGCGGCGCCCCGGCCGGTGCCTCGGTCGGCGGGGTGCCGGTGGTCGCCGGGGCCGGCGAGGAGATCCAGCAGGCGGTGCTGGACCGTCTGCACCGCATCGCCATCGCCTCGGGTCACCCGGTCCTCGCCACCGTCCATGACGAGCGCATCGGCTATGTGGTCCCGCTCCGGGTCGAGCCGGACGGCTCCAGCCACCTGGTGGGCGAGCCGCTGCGGATGGGAGCCGCCGCGGCGGCGGCATCCCCCGCGCCCGCTGCGCCCGCCGCGCCTCCGCCGCCGGGTGGCGGGCGCGACATGTCCACCCACCTGCTCCGCCACGTCCCGGAGCCGCCTCCGTCGCACACCCCGCGTCCGTCGCACACCCCGCGTCCGGCGAGCACCGCGAGTCCGGTGACCAACCCGAGCCCGGCGACCAATCCGAGTCCGGCGGCCGACCCGCGTCCAGTGACCAACCCGCACCCGGTGACCGCCCCGAGTCCGGCGACTGATCCGAACGCGGCGACGGCTCCGCCTTCGCCGTCCTCGGCCGCAGCTTCGTCTCTGGCTGCGGGTTCTGCTCCGGCGGCGCCTCGCTCCTCGGATGCGGCTTCGCCGTCGGCTGCGGCTCCGCCTGCAGCGGCGGGCGCGCCTTCTGCCGCCACTGCGCCTCCGGTATCGGGCCCGACTCCGGCATCGACTTCGCCGCAGGCACCGCCCCAGCCCTCGGTGCCGCCGCAGCCTCCTGCGCAGGCACAGCCCTCTGCGCAGACTCCACCCCCCGCTCCTGAGCCATCCCCCGCTCCCGAGCCGCGCGCGGCCGCCGGAACGGGTGCCGCATCCGAATCAGGCGCCGCACCTGAAGCAAACACTGATTCCGTGTCAGCCCCCGCCGGGGAGGTGCCCGTACGTGACTCCGCCCCGACCTTCCCGCTCCGGGTCGTGCCCGAACCCCACGTGCCGAGTGACTCCGCGCCCACCTTCCGGCTGCGTGCCCTGGCGCAGCCGGAGGACGCCGTGCCGCCCGGTACGGTCGTGCCGCCGACGGGTGCCTTCGGGCCGCCCCCGGCCATGGATGCGAAGCCTCACCCGGCCCCGGCCCCGGCCCCGGCGCCCGAGGCCGGACCGCGTGAGGAGCCGGAGGACCTCGGGCCCGACCCGAAGCCGACGCCGCCGCGTGGGTTCGACGCCGTGGCCGAGGCGGTGCTCGGTGACGAACCGCTCGCCGTGCCGGACGAGGCACGGCTCGCCGAGCCCATGGGGCGGATCAACGACGCGGTGCGGGAGGGCCGGATCGACGAGGCGGCGCGCCTGGCCGAGCAGACCATGACCGATGCCTCGGCCGAGCTGGGGCCGGAGCACCCGGAGGTGCTCCGGCTGGGCGAACTGACCGCCTACATCGCCTACTTGGCGGGCGAGCCGGTGCGGGCCTTCCGGCTCTCCCTCGATCTCGCCGGGATCTGCCGCCGTACCGGCGACACGGAGGCCGCCTACGGCAACGTCCGCAGTGCCGCCACCGCCTGGCGGGCGGTGCGCGACCCCCGGCACGGCCTGGAGCTGGGCGAGGAGCTGATCGCCCTGTGGACGGAACTCGCCGCCGAGGGCGGCCCGGCCGCCGACGAGATCGAGGAGCTGGAGTCCGCCCGCGCCCGGATGGGACGGCTGAGCGAACGCGCCGGCAGAGACTGACAGGGACTGAAGGCGCCTAACGCACGTAACGCACGTAACGCACGTAACGCACGTAACGCACGTAACGCACGTAACGCACGTAACGCACGAAGTGCTACGCCGACAGCTCCCACACCGCGTGGGCGACCGCGTCGCTGTTGCGGTCCAGGGTGGTGTCGTCGATGTTGGCGGTGGTGTCGCAGGACGAGTGGTAGCAGCGGTCGAAGGACCTGCCCGCCGTGCCGCCCCACTTCGCCGCCTGCGCGGCCGACTTGAGGCGGCCCGCCCCGGTGAACAGTCCGCCGACCGGCACGCCCGCGTTCTTGAACGAGGCGTGGTCGGAGCGTCCGTCGCCCTCGGTGTCGGGCTCGGTGGGGACGCCGATGCCGGCGAAGTAGTCCTTGAAGGTCTTCTCGATCGCGGGATCGTCGTCGTAGACGAAGTACCCGGGGTTCGGCGAGCCGATCATGTCGAAGTTGAGGTAGCCGTCGATGCGGTTGCGGTCGCCGGTGGTCAGACGGCTCACGTAGGAGCGGGAGCCGACCAGGCCGAGTTCCTCGGCACCCCACCAGGCGAACCGCAGGTGCTTGGTGGGCCGGTACTGGGCTCGTGCCACGGCGAGCGCGGTCTCCAGCACGGCGGCCGAACCGGAGCCGTTGTCGTTGACGGCGGGCCCTGAGGAGACGCCGTCGAGGTGTGCGCCCGCCATCAGGACCTGGTCGGGGTCGCCGCCGGGCCAGTCGGCGATGAGGTTGTAGCCGGTGCGGCCGGAGCTGGTGAACTGCTGGACGGTGGTGGTGAATCCGGCCGCGTCCAGCTTGGCCTTCACGTAGTCGAGGGAGGCCTTGTAGCCGGGGCGGCCGTGGGCGCGGTTGCCGCCGTTGGCAGTGGCTATGGACTGCAGCTGGCTCAGATGCGCCTTGACGTTGGTGACGGGGATGTCGGGTGCGGCGGCGCGGCGAGGGGGAGTGGTCGCCGCCGCGTCGGCGAGGGTGCCGCCTGCCAGGAGGGTGACCATCGCGACGGCACCGGCCGTGGCCGCACGGGTGGAAACGGAGAGTTTCATGGGGGGACTCCGAGTTCCTTGGGGAGGCCCGTGGGTTGGGGTGCCCACAGGCACGCCACTGTGAAGTGGGTGCCTGGATGGTCGAGGCCAACTGACACTCCGTCAAGAGCGCTATCAGGACAGCGCTTCACGCATATCGGAAGGGTGTCGATTGCCGGAAGAGCGTCGGTTGCCGGGAGGGGGTCGGTCGTCGGAAGGGGGTCGGCCGTCGGAAGGGGGTCGGTTATCGGAAGGGTGTCAGTGCACGCAGAACTCGTTGCCCTCCGGATCCAGCATCACGGTCCAGGCCCCGCTGGGCTCCCGCACCTGCCGCTGCACGCTCGCGCCCAGCTCCTCGAGCCGTGCGACCTCCGCCTCGCGGCGCCCCTCGCCGGGGTGCAGATCGAGGTGGAGGCGGTTCTTGACCGTCTTCGGCTCCGGGACCCGCTGGAACAGCAGGCGCCGTCCGAGCCCGGTACCGCTGTTCTCGTCGACGGGGTCGTCCGGTTGCCGTACCGCGACCAGGTCCCGGAACGCATGGCGGCCGTGGTGCTCGACGACGGCCTCTTCAGGCACGGCGCCGGCGGCGAGCAGCTTCCCGATCAGGGCGCTGTTGTCCTCCACCACGTAACCGAGGGCGGCGGCCCAGAAGTCGGCCTGTGCGTGCGGGTCGCCCGCGTCGATGACCACTTTCCAGTGCACGGGAGCGGACGGTGCCGGTGTCTGCGTCATGTAACCACTTATATTGGTTACATGAGCGGCGGTGCAATGGACAGACGGAAGGACGGTCCGGGTCTCACCCTGATGTCGCACGAGGGGACGCCCTACCGTTTCGACCCGGGCGCCCTGTGCCTGGAGCTGCTGCCCACCGGCGGCCCGGGCGTCTTCGCCCGCTTCGAGGTGCTGCACACCCCCGCCGACCTGGTCACCTGGGCGGGGCACAGCCGCCTCGCGGACGGTCTCGACCTCACCGTCGACGAGGACCAACTGGCACGGGCCCGCGCCCTGCGCAACGCCCTGTTCCTGCTCACCGCCGACCGGGCGCACGGGCGCCCGCTCCGGCGCGAGCACCTGGATCTGATCAATGCCGCCGCGGCCGAGCCGCCGCTGGTCTCCCGCCTGGGGGCGGACGGCTCCCGCTCCTGGGCCCCGGGCGCCACCGGGACCCAGCTGCTGTCGACCGTCGCCCGCGATGCGATCGACCTCTTCAGCGGGCCCTATGCGAACCGCATTCGCGAATGCGGCGCCCACGACTGCCGCCTGCTGTTCGTCGACACCTCCCGCCCTGGGCGCCGCCGCTGGTGCGCGATGGAGCACTGCGGCAACCGCGCCAAGGTCCGCGCCCACCGGGCGCGTCGCGCGCCGGGGGAGGGGGCGTAGTCCGGGCACCTGCGGGGTCAGGGCCCGGCCGGGCACGCCGGTCGGTTCCGCGCAGGTGCGGCTGGCGGTGCGGCGGCGTCCTCCGCCGGGAGGACGGCCCCGGTCGCGGCCGTCGGTGGCGTCGAGGGCGCTCGGTGTCGGGCTCAGCCGAGGTCGGCGTCGGCGGCTCGGGTGCCGCGT
>NZ_BAAAIZ010000101.1:18246-32441 GCF_039526425.1 Streptomyces thermospinosisporus | reverse complement strand
GCGCGCCGCGGCGCCGGGCTGCGCAGCCCCCGGGCGACCCCGCCCGCGGGCCGGGCGGTCCCGCGGGATTACGGCCGGGCTTCGAGGGGGTCGGTCTCCGGTCCGGCCGGCCCGTTCTGCACCGCCCGCGCGGCGTCCGGCCCGCCGGAGGCGGAGGCCACGGCCGGCGCGGGCCGGCTCTCCTCGGCGGCCAGGGCTGGCCGGGGCTGGTCCGTCCCGGCGGCCACGACGGTCCGGTTCTCGACCGTCTCGGCGACCACGACGGTCCGGTTCTCGCCCGTCTCGGCGACCGCCACGGCCCGCTTCTGGTCCGTCTCGGCGGCCACCACGGCCCCCTTCTGGTCCGTCTCGGCGACCACGACCGCCCCGGTCTGCTTCGCCTCCGCCGCAGCCGCGGCGAGGGTGCGGGCGTTGCGGTGGCCGGTGCGCAGGGCGTCCCAGGTGAGCAGGGTCAGCGCCAGCCAGACCAGGGCGAAGCCGGCCCAGCGCTCGGGCGGCATGGCCTCCTTGAAGTAGAGGACGCCGAGGAGGAACTGGAACACCGGGGCCAGATACTGCAGCAGGCCCAGCGTGGACAGCGGCACCCGGATCGCGGCGGCGCCGAAGCAGACCAAGGGGAGCGCGGTGACGATGCCGGTCGCGGCGAGCAGCGCCGCGTGTCCGGCACCCTCTGCGGCGAAGGTGGATTCGCCCTGCGCGCCCAGCCACAGCAGATAGCCGAGAGCGGGCAGGAACTGGATCGCGGTCTCGGCGGCCAGCGACTCCACACCGCCGAGGTTGACCTTCTTCTTCACCAGGCCGTACGTGGCGAAGGAGAAGGCGAGGACGAGCGAGATCCACGGCGGGCGGCCGTAGCCGACGGTGAGGACGAGGACCGCCGCCGCGCCGATGCCGACCGCCGCCCACTGCGCGGGCCGCAGCCGCTCCTTGAGGAGCAGTACGCCCATGGCGATGGTGACCAGCGGGTTGATGAAGTAGCCCAGGGAGGCTTCGACGACGTGCCCGGAGTTCACCGCCCAGATGTAGACGCCCCAGTTCACGGTGATCACGGCCGCGGCGACCGTGATCAGGGCCAGCCTGCGCGGCTGCCGCAGCAGCTCGCCGAGCCAGGCCCAGCGGCGGGCGACGAGCAGCGCGGCGGCGACGAAGAACAGCGACCAGACCATCCGGTGGGCGAGGATCTCCACCGCCCCGGCGGGCTTGAGCAGAGGCCAGAACAGGGGGACCAGTCCCCACATCCCGTACGCCGCGAAGCCGTTCAGCAGTCCTATGCGCCGTTCGGCGGCCGACTTCCCGGTCACGGGCCCTCCTTCTTGCCTTGCACCCTGCTCGACGTTCACCTGTGCGAGCGAAAGCTCGCCCGGACGACGGTAACGCCGAAGACCCCCTGCTGTCATGTCCGTATCGGCATACGGTCATGACAGCAGGGGGTGGAGGGGTGCGGGAGGCCCCGGAGGATCAGCCCTTGAGCGCCGCGGCGACGGCTTCGGCGAGCGGCGTGGCCGGGCGGCCGGTCAGCCGGGACAGGTCGCCGCTGTCCACGACCAGCTCGCCCTTGGCGATGGACGCGTCCACGCCCGCCAGCATCGAGGCGACCAGGCCGGGCAGCCCGGCGGCTTCGTGCACCGCGACGCCCACCCGGTGATCCCGCCTCGCGTCGACTACTCCCTCACCGAGCTGGGCCGGGAGGCCGCCGAGCAGGTGCGGGCCCTGGCCCGGTGGACCGAGCTGCGGATGGCCGACGTGGAGCGCGCCCGGCAGGCATACGACGAGGCCCGGACCGCGCGGGCCCGGGCCTCGTAGACGGCGGCTTCAGCCGTCGGGTCAGCCGGGTCAGCCGACGACGGTCCAGGTGTCCCCGCCCGCCAGCAGAGCGGCCAGGTCGCCCTTGCCGTGCTGCTCTATGGCGCTGTCCAGCTGGTCGGCCATCTGCGTGTCGTACACCGGCCGGTCGACCGAGCGGAACACACCGATCGGCGTGTGGTGCAGGGTGTCCGGGTCGGCCAGCCGGGACAGCGCGAACGCGGTGGTCGGCGACGCCGCGTGCGCGTCGTGCACCAGCACCTGCGCCTCGTTCTCCGGCGTCACGGTGACCACCTTCAGGTCACCGGTCTGCGCGTCGCGCACCACGCCCTTCGCGCCGTCGGCGCCGAAGCGGATCGGCTGCCCGTGCTCCAGCCGGATCACCGCCTCCTCCGCCTGCTGCCGGTCCTTGAGAACCTCGAAGGCACCGTCGTTGAAGATGTTGCAGTTCTGGTAGATCTCCACCAGCGCCGTGCCCGGGTGGGCGGCGGCCTGCCGCAGCACCTCGGTGAGGTGCTTGCGGTCCGAGTCGACCGTGCGGGCCACGAAGGACGCCTCCGCGCCGATCGCCAGCGACACCGGGTTGAACGGCGCGTCCAGCGACCCCATCGGCGTCGACTTGGTGATCTTGCCGACCTCGGAGGTGGGGCTGTACTGGCCCTTGGTGAGGCCGTAGATCCGGTTGTTGAACAGCAGGATCTTGAGATTGACGTTGCGGCGCAGCGCGTGGATCAGGTGGTTGCCGCCGATGGACAGCGCGTCGCCGTCACCGGTGACCACCCACACCGACAGGTCCCGGCGGGAGGCCGCCAGGCCCGTCGCGATGGCCGGGGCGCGGCCGTGGATGGAGTGCATCCCGTAGGTGTTCATGTAGTACGGGAAGCGGGACGAGCAGCCGATGCCGGAGACGAAGACGATGTTCTCGCGGGCCAGCCCCAGCTCGGGCATGAAACCCTGCACGGCGGCCAGGATGGCGTAGTCGCCGCAGCCGGGGCACCAGCGCACTTCCTGATCGGACTTGAAGTCCTTCATGGACTGCTTGCCCTCGGCCTTCGGCACGAGGGAAAGAGCCTCGATCGTGCCGGTGCCTTCCCTGGACGTCTCAGCCATCGATGGCCTCCTTCAGAGCCTGTGCGAGCTGCTCCGCTTTGAACGGCATGCCGTTGACCTGGTTGTACGAGGTGGCGTCCACCAGGTATTTCGCCCTGATGAGGGTGGCGAGCTGCCCGAGGTTCATCTCGGGGATCACCACCTTGTCGTACGCCCTCACCACGTCCCCGAGGTTCTTCGGGAACGGGTTGAGGTGCCGCAGATGCGCCTGCGCCACGGACTGGCCGGCCCGGCGCAGCCGGCGCACGGCCGCCGTGATCGGCCCGTACGTCGACCCCCAGCCCAGCACCAGCGTCCGCGCGCCGTCCGGGTCGTCGACCTCGACGTCCGGCACCTCGATGCCGTCGACCTTCGCCTGGCGGGTGCGGACCATCAGGTCGTGGTTGGCCGGGTCGTAGGAGATGTTGCCCGTGCCGTCCTGCTTCTCGATGCCGCCGATGCGGTGCTCCAGGCCCGGCGTGCCGGGCAGCGCCCACGGCCGCGCCAGGGTCTGCGGATCGCGCTTGTACGGCCAGAACACCTCGGTGCCGTCGTCCAGGGTGTGGTTGGGGCCCTGCGCGAACTGCACCCGCAGGTCCGGCAGCTCCTCCAGGTCCGGGATCCGCCACGGCTCGGAGCCGTTGGCCAGATAGCCGTCGGAGAGCAGGAACACCGGGGTGCGGTAGACCAGCGCGATCCGGGCCGCCTCCAGCGCGGTGTCGAAGCAGTCGGCCGGGGTGCGCGGCGCCACCACGGGCACCGGGGCCTCGCCGTTGCGGCCGTACATCGCCTGCAGCAGGTCGGCCTGCTCGGTCTTGGTGGGCAGGCCCGTCGACGGGCCGCCGCGCTGGATGTCCACGATCAGCAGCGGCAGCTCCAGGGAGACCGCGAGGCCGATGGTCTCGGACTTCAGCGCCACACCCGGACCGGAGGTGGTGGTCACGGCCAGCGAACCGCCGAACGCGGCACCGAGCGCCGCGCCGATGCCGGCGATCTCGTCCTCCGCCTGGAAGGTGCGCACACCGAAGTTCTTGTGCTTGCTCAGCTCGTGCAGGATGTCCGACGCCGGGGTGATCGGGTACGAGCCCAGGAACAGCGGCAGGTCCGCCTGCCGGGACGCGGCGATCAGCCCGTAGGACAGGGCGAGGTTGCCGGAGATGTTGCGGTACACACCCGGCGGGAACGCGGTGGCGGCCGGGGCCACCTCGTAGGAGACCGCGAAGTCCTCGGTGGTCTCGCCGAAGTTCCAGCCCGCCCGGAACGCGGCGATGTTCGCCGCCGCGATGTCCGGCTTCTTGGCGAACTTGGACTTCAGGAACTTCTCCGTGCCCTCGGTCGGCCGGTTGTACATCCAGCTCAGCAGGCCCAGCGCGAACATGTTCTTGCTGCGCTCGGCCTCCTTGCGGGTGAGGTCGAACTCCTTCAGCGCCTCGACGGTGAGGGTCGTCAGCGGCACCGGGTGCACGTTGTAGCCGTCGAGGGAGCCGTCCTCCAGCGGGCTGGTCTCGTAGCCGACCTTCTGCATCGCCCGCTTGGTGAACTCGTCCGTGTTGACGATGATCTCCGCGCCGCGCGGCAGGTCGCCGATGTTGGCCTTCAGCGCGGCCGGGTTCATCGCCACCAGCACGTTCGGCGCGTCACCGGGGGTGAGGATGTCGTGGTCGGCGAAGTGCAGCTGGAAGGACGACACGCCGGGCAGGGTGCCGGCGGGGGCGCGGATCTCGGCCGGGAAGTTCGGCAGGGTCGACAGGTCGTTGCCGAAGGACGCGGTCTCCGAGGTGAAGCGGTCGCCGGTGAGCTGCATACCGTCACCCGAGTCCCCCGCGAACCGGATGATCACCCGGTCCAGGCGGCGGACGTCCTTCGCCCCCGCCGCTGTGCGCTGCTCTCCCACGACTGCACCGTCGGCGTGCTCCGCTGGGCTGCTGACCTGGCTGGTCACTGAACTGGACCTCCCTCGAGGCGGCTGTCCGGGCCGGACCCTCCCGCAGGTCCTCCCGGGATCAACCCTACGTCCGTAAGGGTCGCCTTCCTTGAGTGATTCGCATTTTGGACGTGCGTCGCACTTCACACGGCGTACCGGCCGTCCCCAGCCGCCCCTGGATCACCGCTGGTGCGGCGCCCTGGGTGCCTCACAGTCGAAGACGCCGCGGGCACGGCCCACGGTTCGGCCGGACGGGGTCCGAGGACGACGGAGTCTTCAGGAATCTCAGAAGACTCTTCAGGAATCTCAGGAATTGAGATACGTGAGGACGGCCAGCACCCGCCGGTGATCGCCCTCACTGGGAGACAGGCCCAGCTTCAGGAAGATGTTGCTGACGTGCTTCTCCACGGCACCGTCGCTCACCACCAGCTGCTTGGCGATCGCCGAGTTCGTCCGGCCCTCGGCCATCAGGCCCAGCACCTCCCGCTCGCGCGGGGTGAGCCCCGCGAGCACGTCCTGCTTGCGGCTGCGGCCGAGCAGCTGCGCCACCACCTCCGGGTCCAGGGCCGTACCGCCCTCGGCCACGCGCACCACCGCGTCCACGAACTCACGCACATCGGCCACCCGGTCCTTGAGCAGATAGCCGACGCCCCGGCTGGAGCCGGCGATCAGCTCCGTGGCGTAGCGCTCCTCCACGTACTGCGACAGCACCAGGACCCCGAGCCCGGGGTGCGCCTTGCGCAGCTGCACCGCCGCGCGCACGCCCTCGTCGGTGTGGGTGGGAGGCATACGGACGTCCGCCACGACCACATCGGGCAGCTGCCCCCGGTCGTCCAGCTCGGTGATGGTCTTGATCAGCGCCTCGGCGTCACTCACCCCGGCGACGACCTCGTGCCCGCGGTCGGTCAGCAGACGGGTCAGCCCCTCCCGCAGCAACACGGAATCCTCGGCGATGACCACCCGCACCTTGTCCTCCACGCTCTCGACCCCCCGCATCCCCGAACTCATGTGGTCCAGCATTCCAGCTTCCGGGGCGGATGCGGAGGGTCGAGGGGGCGCGCCGGGTGTCCCGGCGGCAGCGACACGGTCCGGCCCCGACGAGATCAATCTCCCAGCGCCGCGGGCACGGGAAGCGTCCAGCTGTCGCTCAAGGCGGTTGCCTCCGCCGCCGCAGTCCGCGGCACCCTCACCGCGAAGGTCCCGCAGATCCCCCTGCCGGCCGTATGCCTCGCCCAGCGGCTGCCGCTGCTGGTGCCGGACCACGTCGAGGTGCGCGCCGACAAGTGCGACGCGCTGCAGAAGCAGGCCGAAGCCAAGGCGGCCAAGGCGAAGGAGGCCGCCGGTGTGGTGCCGACGGGCCCCGATGCCTGGCAGCCGGGCAAACGGAACCTCAGCGGCCGGGACTGGACCACCGGGCGCGGCGCCGCCCCCAAGGCCCCGCCCCGGCTGCGCGCCCCGCCCGGCCGCACCGCCCTGACCGGCCATGTGCTGAAGCTGGACGGCACGCCGCTGGCCGGCGTCACCGTCCGGGTCGGCGCCAGGACCGGCCGCACGGACGCCCGGGGACGCTTCCTGCTGTCCGGCATCAGCCCCGACGCCACCACGCTGGTCGTGGACGGGGCGAGCGCCAGTACGAGGACACGGACGTACGGCCGGTACGACATCCGGATCCACCCGGTCGCCGGCCGGAGCACCGACCTGGGCTTCCCCGTGTGGATGTCCCCCCTGGACACCAGGCACACGGTCACCCTCGGCGCGCCCACGAAGGCCGACGTCACGCTGACCACCCCGAAGATCCCCGGACTTGAGGTACGCCTCCCGAAGGGCTCCGTGGTGCGTGACGAGCACGGGAGGACGGTCACCGAGCTGGGCATCACGGCGATCCCGGTGGACCGCTCGCCCTTCCCGCTGCCGGAGAACAGTGCCGTCCCCGTCTTCTTCACGGTGCAGCCGGGCGGCACCTACATCTTCCCCGAGGGCGCCCAGATCATCTACCCGAACTACACGCACGAAGCGCCGGGCTCCCGCGTCGACTTCCTCGCCTACGACCCGGCGGACAAGGGCTGGCACACCTACGGCCACGGGACCGTCACGCGCGACGGCAAGCAGGTCGTACCGGACCGGAAGACCCGTATCTGGGCCTTCACGGGGGCCATGATCAGCGTCTCCGACGCGATCCCGTTCGACATCTCCCGCGTCGCGGACATCGTCGACTGGCTGTCGGGAGACCCGGTCGACCTGCAGACCGGCCTGCTCACGGACTCCCGCACCGACCTCGCCGTCGCCGACCCGCTGGGCCCGGCCGAGGTCACCCGGACCTACTGGCAGGGCGACACCCGCTCCCGTGCCTTCGGTATCGGCCGTGACCTGTCCTACAACATGTATCTGCACTCCCGGCGCCTGTACAGCGAGGTGGACCTGTACCTGCCGGGCGGCCGGAAGGTGCACTTCATCCGGAAGACGGGCTCCGACTACAGGGATGTCGTCTTCGAGCCGGAAGGCTCCCCCACCGCGCTGGACGGCGCCAGCATCACGCAGCACAAGAGCAGCTGGCACCTGGTGCTGCGGGACGGGACCGAGTTCACCTTCCCCTGGTACGGGCCGCTGAAGGAGATCCGCGACCGTCACGGCAACGCGGTCCGCCTCACCCGGTCCAACGGCACCAAGGGCGACATCACCACCATCACCACCCCCGGCGGACGCTGGATCTCCCTCACGTACGACGACCAGCACCGCGTCACCCGGGCCCGCGACAACACCGGCCGCACGACGTCCTACACCTACGACAGTGCGGGGCGGTTGAAGACGGTCACCGACCCGGCCGGCCAGGTGATGTCGTACACCTACGACGGCACCTCCAACCGCATCAAGACCGCCACGGACGCCCGCGGCGTCGTCTACATGACGAACGCCTTCGACGCCGACGGCAGAGTCACTCAGCAGAGGCTCGCCGAAGGGCAGGTGTACTCCTTCGCCTACACCATGACCGGCCCCGGTCAGGTCACGGCGACGGAGGTGACCCAACCGGGCGGATCCGTCCGCCGGGTGGAGTTCGACGGCTTGGGCTTCGCCGTCAGCGACACCGAGGCCTACGGCACCTCACTGGCCCGCAAGACCGTCTACGAGCGGGGGGCCGCCCACCGCATCATGGCCGTGGTCGATCCTCACGGCCGGCGTACCGAGCTGAAGTACGACGCCAACGGGCATGTCACCTCGGCCGTGGAACTCGCCGGCACCGCCGACGCCCGGTCCTCGGGGACGACGGTGTTCGACGGGCCCTACGACCAGCCCACGAAGATCACCGACTCGCTGGGGCACACCACCGCCTTCACCTACACCGGCACCGGAGACCTCCGGACCAACACCGATCCGGAGGGCCGCAAGACGACCTTCACCCTGGGCGCGGACGGCCAGATCACCTGATAGCTGCCTCCGACCGCCCAGGCCGGCTCGTCCTGGTCGGCTGTGACGATCGCACGCTTGGCGACTTCCGCGGACGTGGCGGGGTTTCCGTACCCCTCGGTGAAGTGGAAGGGGTTGCGCGCCAGTCCCCTGCCGTCCTCCGTGCGGTTCTCCGGCCGGAATCCGTCCAGGCGCCAGCGCACCCGCCACTGGGGCAAGGCCCTCAGTGTCCGCTCCGCCGCCTGCCGGGTGACGCGGGCCGTCGTCCCGGTGATCTGCAGCAGAAGGTCCCCATGGGACTGGGCGGGGTCCAGCACGTCGCCGGCGAATGCCGGCATCTGTCCGAGCTGCCGTGGTCTGCCCGACCGCGAGCCCAGGACCCCTGCACCCAGTGCCGCCCAGGCGGCGATCTCTCCGCCGTCGACCGCGGCGATGGCGCGATGTGCGGCGCGCAGGGCGTCGCGGCGGCGTTCGCCGTCCGCCAGGTCGAGGGAGATCACGCGGGTGTGAGGGAGGGGCGCCGTGCCGCGGAGGTGAGCAGGCTCACGGTCCGGTCGGGTGGGCGTTCCTCGTTGCGCTGCGACGACCAAACCGGCGGTCCCGAGGGCGGCAGCCGTCATGCCGCCGATCACATCCGCATCATCCGGCTGGCGACCGACTTCTGGGACCGTGACAGCATCCGTGAACAGGAGCGCATCATCGGCCGCCGCAGGGACGGCCGGTGGCTGGACGGCACCCCCAGCGACGAGCGGCCCGTCTTCACCGCCGACCCGCACGGCCGAACCACGCCCCTGGACTCCCATGTCCGCAGGGCTGCCCCCGACCGGCGTCGTCCGCCGCCCCTGGTGCGGCGCAGCTACAACTACCGGCGCGGCGCCGACGACCAGGGACTGATCTTCTGCTGCTTCCAGCGCGACCTGGCCAAGGGCTTCGAGGCCGTCCAGCACCGTCTGCGGGGCGAGGCCCTGGCCAAGTACACGCTCACCGTCGGCGGCGGCTACTTCTTCGTCCCGCCGCCCGGGGACGGCTGGCTCGCAGCCCTTACGTGATCAGTTGCTTCACCGGTGAGCACGGGCGCCCGGCCGGCACCAGGGCCGGGCGCCCGACCTCCGGGAAGCCACGCTCAGCGCACCCGCTCCGAGCGCCAGGGCAGTTCCGCCGTGACGCGGGTGGGGCCGCCGACAGGTGAGTCGGTCACCAGTACGCCGTCCACCGCGTCCAGGCGCTCCGCGAGGCCCGCAAGGCCGGAACCCCTGGCCGGGTCGGCTCCGCCGACCCCGTTGTCCACGACCTGCAGCATCAGCCGGTTCCCGGCCCGCCACACCTCGACGCTCGCCGCGGTCGCCCCCGAGTGCTTGCTGATGTTCTGCAGCAGCTCGGAGACGGTGAAGTAGGCGATGCCCTCGATGGCGGGGGCCGGCCGCTCGGAGAGGTCCACCTCCACCTGGACCGGCACCTTGCAGCGGGAGGCCACGGAGGACAGGGCCGCGTCCAGGCCGCGGTCGGTGAGGACCGCCGGGTGGATGCCGCGGGCCAGGTCGCGCAGCTCCTGCAGCGCCGTCTTCACCTCGCCGTGCGCCTCGTCCACCATCCGCGCCGCCGTCTGCGGGTCCTCCCGCAGCTTCTCCTTCGCCAGGCCGAGATCCATGGCGAGGTTCACCAGGCGGGCCTGGGCGCCGTCGTGCAGGTCGCGCTCGATGCGGCGCAGATCGGCGGCGGCCGTGTCCACGACGATGCCCCGGTCGGACTCCAGCTCCACCACCCGCGTCGCCAGCCGGGACGGCCCGAGCAGCCCGTAGACCATCACCCGGTCGACCGTCGTCAGCGCCCGCACGATCCACGGCACGGCCATGGTGATCAGCAGACCCACCAGCGCCGTCACCGTGATCTCGAAGGGGTTGTCCAGATGGACCGTGTGCTGGTCGTCGCCGTAGAGCTGGATGCCGCCCTGCCCGGCGTACAGCGGGAACACCCAGAACCACAGGGGGTAGGTCAGCAGCGTCCACCCCATCGACCAGACGACGGCCGCGACGGTGAAGGCGAAGATCGCCCACGGCATGTGCAGCACCGCGTACAGCAGGGCCCGCCACGACGCCCCGCTCTTGAGCACCGCGCCGATCCACGCCATGAGACCCTGCCGCTTCATCCGCAGCGGCTCCGGCTCGCCGACCTCCAGATCCAGCAGGCCCCGCGCCCGCGCCCGCTCCAGCGCCCCGAGGCCCCGGCAGCCGGCCAGCGCCGCGGCCAGCACCGGCACCCCGAGGAACGTCACCAGCAGACCGGCGCCCAGCGACACCAGGGTGACCGCGTAGGAGAACAGCAGCACGCTGATCGGCAGACTCAGCAGCACATAACCCAGCTCGCGCCAGGTACGTCCCTCGACCGGCGCCCGCAGCGCGGCCGGCAGCCGGTGCCGGCCGCCCGGCGCCCCCGCGTCGAGTCCGTAGCCCGCTTGGTAGTCCGTGGCCATCGGCGTCGTCCTCACTCCTCGTCCGGCGGCTGTGCTGTCGCACTTCAGCCTGCTCCGGCGCAGGTCGCGGGGCCATGGAGTCCGTCGCAGTCTTGGAGCGGGGGTTAACCCCACCCCGCGGGGCAGTTCCGCCCGTGCTGCTTCCGTACGGCCGTGGTCCGTTTCCGTACGGCGTGGTCCGTTTCCGTACGGGCGTGGTCCGTTTTCGTACGGCGTGGTCCGTTTCCGTTGCGGGCGTGCGCTGTGTCCGTACGGCCGTGCTCATATCCGTACGGCCCTGCTCACTTCTTCTCCCGGTCCCGCCAGGGCAGCTCCGCCGTCACCGTCGTGCCGCCGCCCTCCGGCGACTCCAGGACGAACAGGCCGTCCACCGCGTCCAGCCGCTCCGCGAGCCCCCGCATGCCCGTACCGGCGTCGAGGCGCGCACCGCCCCTGCCGTCGTCCTGCACCTGTATGAACAGCCGGGTCCGGGAGCGCCACACGTCGACCGAGGCGGACCGGGCCCCGCTGTGCTTGCTGACGTTCTGCAGCAGCTCGGAGACGGTGAAATAGGCGATGCCCTCGATGGCCGCGGCGGGACGTTCGTCCAGGTCGACCGTCACCTTCACCGGGACCGTGCAGCGGGAGGCCACCGAGGACAGCGCCGCGTCCAGGCCGCGGTCGGTGAGGACCGCGGGGTGGATGCCCCGGGCCAGGTCGCGCAGCTCCTGCAGCGCCAGCTTCACCTCGCCGTGCGCCTCCTCGACCATCGCCGCCGCCGCGTCGGGGTCCTCCAGCAGCTTCTCCTTGGCCAGACCGAGGCCCATGGCGAGGTTCACCAGGCGGGCCTGGGCGCCGTCGTGCAGATCGCGCTCGATGCGGCGCAGATCGGCCGCGGCCGTGTCCACGACCACGCCCCGGTCGGACTCCAGCTCGGCGATCCGCCGCTCCAGTTCGTCCGACGGCGACAGCAGGCCGCGCACCATCGCCCGGTCGGCGTTGGCCAGCACCCGCGCGACGAACGGCAGCACCGGCCACAGCACCAACAGCGAGATCAGCGTGACGGCGAAGGTGAGCACACCCCACGGCAGCCGGATGAACTCGTACAGCACCGCACGCCAGCCCACCGGGTCCTTCACCGCCAGCCACAGCCGCGGCCAGAACCCGCCCGAGCCGTGCAGCGGCAGCCGGCTCGGCTCGTCCACGTGCACGCCCAGCAGCAGCCGGGCCCGCGTCCGCTCGAAGCTGCCCAGCAGCCGCGCCCCCAGCAGGCCGATCGCCAGCAGCGGGAAGCCGATCACCGTCACGGTCAGGCCGAGACCGGTGAGCATCACCGTCACCACATAGGTGAAGCCGACCAGCGAGCACGGGAGGTTCGCCAGCAGGTGGGCGATCTCCTTCCAGGTGTGCCAGTCGTAGGCGAGGCGGGGCGGCGGCGGACGATCGCCGGGGTCGCCGGGGTCGCCGGGGTCGGCGGGCGCCCGTACCGCGGTGCCCGCGGACGGGTCCCGGAGCGGGATGCGTTCGGTCATGCACATCAGCCTGCCCGGCGCCAGGGGCTGCGCGCCATGAGGGCGCCCGCCGAGATCCCCTGAGGAAAACCCCACCCCGCGCATGCCGCAGGGCGACGGGGCTGCTTACCGTGCCTTTATCAGGGCCTAGACTCCCCTGCGTACAGTCGTCGAACAGTTGCGTTCACCAGGCACGGACCAGGACACCAGAGCGGGAGTGAGGGGCGGACGTGCGGGATGCCACCGTCGTCGTCGCGGCGGACTACTTCCAGGCCTACTCGGTCGTCGGGCTGCTCGCCGTCATCGGCGTGCTGTTCGTCGCCGTGGCCTTCGGCGCGGGACGCCTGCTGCGTCCCGTCGTCCCCACCCCCGAGAAGCTCCTGACCTACGAATGCGGCGTCGACCCCGTCGGTGAGGGCTGGGCCCACACCCAGGTCCGCTACTACGTCTACGCCTTCCTCTACGTGATCTTCGCCGTCGACTCGATCTTCCTCTTCCCCTGGGCGACCGTCTTCGCCGCCGACGGCTACGGCGGGACCACCCTGGTGGAGATGTTCATCTTCCTCGGCTTCCTCGCCGTGGGCCTGCTCTACGCATACAGGAAGGGCGTCCTGACATGGACGTGACCCCGGAGCCCATACTGCTGCCCGAGCCGAAGCGGCTGGGCGCCCTGGCGCGCCTGGCCCCGGAGCCGATGAAGGTGGTCCTCAACTGGGGCCGCCGCTACTCGCTCTGGGTCTTCAACTTCGGACTCGCCTGCTGCGCGATCGAGTTCATCGCCGCGTCGATGGCCCGCCACGACTTCATCCGCCTCGGCGTGATCCCCTTCGCGCCCGGCCCGCGCCAGGCCGACCTGATGGTCGTCTCCGGCACGGTCACGGACAAGATGGCCCCGGCGGTCAAGCGCCTCTACGAGCAGATGCCCGAGCCGAAGTACGTCATCTCCTTCGGCGCGTGCAGCAACTGCGGCGGCCCCTACTGGGACTCCTACTCCGTCACCAAGGGCGTCGACCAGATCATCCCGGTCGACGTCTACGTCCCCGGCTGCCCGCCCCGGCCCGAGGCGCTGCTCCAGGGCATCCTCAAGCTGCAGGAGAAGATCGCCCGGGAGTCGCTGGGGGAGCGGTACGAGACGGCCACGGCCGGCCGTCCCTCGGCTGCGGCGCTGCGGAGCGGGCTGGTGCAGCCGCCGACGGCGGGGGAGCCGGCGAAGCCGGCCGGTGCGTCCGGTGACTCCGCGAACCGGGAGTCCGGTGGCGGCTCCGCGGGCGGTCCGTCGGGTGCGTCTGGTGGCGGCTCCGCGGGCGGTCCGTCGGGTGCGTCTGGTGGCGGCTCCGCGGGCGGTCCGTCCGGTGCGTCCGGTGGGAGCGACGGCGACGGCGACGCGGGGGAGGGGGAGACGCGATGACCGTGGTCGGCTGGCTCCCGGCGGAGACCGAGGAGCTGTTCGGTGCTCAGGCCACGGCGGAGGAGTCGTACGACGTCCTGACCGTCGACGTGCCGCCCGCCGACTGGATCACCGCGCTGGAGACCGCACGTGACCGCCTCGGCTGCACGTACTTCGACTGGCTCAGCGCGGTCGACGAGCCGGGTACGGGCATCCGCGTGGCCGCCCATGTCGTCGCCCTGGCACCCGTGCGGCGCCTGCTGATCCGCACCACCGTCCCGCACGAGGACCCGAGCCTGCCCACCGCCGTCGGCGTCTACGCGGGCGCCGCCTGGCACGAGCGGGAGACACACGAGATGTTCGGCGTGGTCTTCACCGGCCACCCGTCCCTCGACCACCTGCTGCTCCCCGAGGGCTTCGAGGGCCACCCCCTGCGCAAGGACTTCGTCCTGGCGGCCCGGGTCGCCAAGGCCTGGCCGGGCGCCAAGGAGCCCGGTGAGTCCGAGCACGGCGGACCCAAGCGCCGCCAGATGCTGCCGCCCGGCGTCCCCGACCCGAACGAGTGGGGCCCGCTCAAGGGCACCCTCCCGCCCGCCCCGGCCCGCCCGGCGCGCGGTGCGGGCAGGGCGG
>NZ_BAAAIZ010000101.1:0-18212 GCF_039526425.1 Streptomyces thermospinosisporus | reverse complement strand
GCCGGCGCCCGCGCCGCGGGCGAACGCCCGGTGCGCCGTACCCGTTCGGCGTCGGAGGGCTCCGCCTCGCAGGCCGCGGGCACGACGGGCACGACGGGCGCGACCGGAGCGACGGAACCGACGTCCGCGTCGCCGCGCCGGATGCGCTCGGCCTCCCAGGGCTCGGTCAGCCAGACGGCCGGCGGTGCCGGTGGTGCCCCTGACGCGGCCGCACCCGCCGAGCCGGCGGCCCGTCCGCCGCGCCGTGCGCGCAGCGCGAGCGAGGGTTCCGCCTCCCAGCGAGCGGGTGCGCAGGGAACCTCCGCAGGGCCGCGCCGCACCCGGAGCGCGTCCGAAGGCTCCGCGAGCCAGCGGGCCGAGGCGCCGGAGGCCGCCCGGGAAACGGGCGAGAAGCCCGAGGCACCCCAGGGGACGGGCAGCGAATCGTCCGCCGCGCCCCGGGCCGACCGGCCTGCCCGCAAGCCCTCGGTCCCGCCCCGCAGCCCCGACGCTCCCTGGCACCAGCCCCGTCCGGCTTACGAGGAACCTGAGCCGGAGTCCGGGCCGGCGCCCGGGACGCATGCCGGGACCGCCGTCGGCGACGAAGGCCGGCCCGCCGGCCCGAGCACCGAGGCAGGCGCCGAGACGGACACGGCAGCCGAGACGGACACGGCAGCCAGGAAGGACACGGCAGCCAGGAAGGACACGGCAGCCGAGAAGGACACCGGCGCGCCCCGCGAGCAGTCCCGCAAGCCCGACGCCGCTCCCGCTCCCGAGCAGTCCGACTCCACCCCGGGGCCGGATTCCACCCCGGGGCCGGACTCCACCCCGGAGCCGGATTCCACCCCGCAGTCGGATTCCGCCCCGGAGTCCGACTCCACCCCCGACTCCACCCCCGAGCAGTCGGACCCCGCCCCGGACCCCGACCGCACCCCCGACGACCCCGCAGGAGGCCCGCAGTGAACGACGTGCTCGACGTCACCCTGCGACTCCTGCTCGTCTTCGTCGTCTTCCTCACCTTCCCCCTGATCGTCGGTCAGACCGAGCACAAGGTGATGGCGCACATGCAGGGCCGCGTCGGCCCCATGTACGCCGGCGGCTTCCACGGCTGGGCCCAGCTCATCGCGGACGGGGTGAAGTTCGCGCAGAAGGAGGACGTGGTCCCGGCCGGCGCGGACCGCCGTGTCTTCCAGCTCGCCCCGGCCGTCGCCCTGCTGCCCTACCTCCTCGTCCTGCTCGCCATCCCGATCGGCCCCGGCCAGGGCGCCGTCGGGCAGGTGCTGGACGCGGGCGTGTTCTTCGTGCTCGCCGTCATGGGCGTCGGCGTCCTCGGCTCGCTGATGGCCGGCTGGGCGTCGGCCAACAAGTTCTCCCTCCTCGGCGGTCTGCGCACCGCCGCCCAGCTGCTCGCCTACGAGCTGCCGATGCTGCTCGCCGCCGCCTCGGTGGCGATGGCGGCCGGCACCGTGTCGCTGGTCGGCATCCTCGACGCCTTCGAGTGGTGGTGGCTGCCGTGGCAGATCACCGGCGCGCTCGTCTTCTTCATCGCCGGCCTCGCCGAGCTCCAGCGGCCGCCGTTCGACATGCCCGTCGCCGACTCGGAGATCATCTTCGGTGCCTACACCGAGTACACGGGCCTGCGCTTCGCCCTGTTCCTGCTCGCCGAGTACGCCGGGATCGTCGTGCTCTGCGGGCTGACCACCGTCCTGTTCCTCGGCGGCTGGCACGGACCCTGGGGCGCCGACGGACTCGGCTGGGTGTGGACCCTGCTGAAGACCGCCGTGCTCGCCTTCGTCGTCATCTGGCTCCGCGTCACCTACCCGCGCCTGCGCGAGGACCAGCTGCAGAAGTTCTCCTGGACCCTCCTCGTGCCCCTAGCCCTCGCTCAGATCGCCCTCACCGGCATCGTCAAGGTGGTGTTCCTGTAATGGCCCCGATCCCCGGCTCCGGCCTGGCCAAGGGCCTGGCCGTCACCCTGCGGACGATGACGAAGAAGTCCGTCACCGACCAGTACCCGGAGGCCCAGCCCGAGCTGCCGCCCCGCTCCCGCGGTGTGATCGGACTGTTCGAGGAGAACTGCACGGTCTGCATGCTGTGCGCCCGCGAGTGCCCGGACTGGTGCATCTACATCGACTCCCACAAGGAGACGATCCCGGCGGCGACCCCGGGCGGCCGCGAGCGCAGCCGCAACGTCCTGGACCGCTTCGCCATCGACTTCTCCCTCTGTATGTACTGCGGTATCTGCATCGAGGTCTGCCCCTTCGACGCGCTGTTCTGGTCCCCGGAGTTCGAGTACGCCGAGACCGACATCCGTGACCTCACCCACGAGCGCGACAAGCTCCGCGAGTGGATGTGGACGGTCCCCGCGCCCCCGGCCCTCGACCCCGGTGCCGAGGAGCCGAAGGAGCTCGCCGCGGCCCGCAAGACCGCCGACAAGCTGGCCCAGCAGCAGGCCGAAGAGTCACGGCAGGAGGAGCGGGAATGACGCTCGCAGCGACCGCCGCCGGCCTCACGCCCGGCACCGCACACCTGGCCGCCGAGACCCAGGGCTTCCTCTCGCCCACCGGGGTGGAGATCGCCTTCCTCCTCGTCGGACTGGTCACCTTCGGCGCCGCCGTGGTCACCGTCACCACCCGGCAGCTGGTGCACGCCGCCCTGTGGCTGGTGGTGGCCCTCGGCGGACTCGCCGTCGAGTACCTGCTGCTCACCGCCGAGTTCATCGCCTGGGTGCAGGTCCTCATCTATGTCGGTTCCGTCGTCGTGCTCCTCCTGTTCGGTCTGATGCTGACCCGCGCCCCCATCGGCCGCTCCCCGGACGCCGACTCGGGCAACCGCTGGGCGGCGCTCGTGGTGGCCGTCGCCTCCGCGGCGGCCCTCGTCTGGGTGGTGGTCGACGCCTTCCGCGCCACCTGGATCGACCTGGACGGCGCCCCCTCCGGATCCACCGAGGTGACCGGCGCGAGCCTCTTCCAGCACTGGGTCCTCCCCTTCGAGGCCCTCTCCGTCCTCCTCCTGGCGGCCCTGGTCGGCGCGATCGTCCTGTCCCGCAAGGCGAAGGCGGGGGCCCAGGCAGAGGCGGGGGCCCAGGCGGACGCGGCGTCCCTGGCAGACAAGGAAGGTGACCGCTGATGCACCTCGCCTATCCGGCCGTCCTGTCCGTCCTCCTCTTCTGCACCGGCCTGTACGGGGTCCTCGCCCGGCGCAACGCGATCCTGGTGCTGATGTCGGTCGAGCTGATGCTCAACGCCGTCAACCTCAACCTGGTCGCCTTCGACGCCTGGCTCAGCCGTGCCGCCCAGGACACCCTGCACTCCGGTCAGGCGCTGACCCTGTTCACCATCGCCATCGCCGCCGCCGAGATCGGCATCGGCCTGGCGATCGTCCTCGCCGTGTACCGCAACCGCGGCACGGCGCACATCGACAAGCTCCGCGACACCGCCGAGGGCCATGAGCCCGACGGCCCCGGCGGCGACGCCCACGGCAGTGACGCCTCCGCGATCCCGGCGGCCGGCGAGAAGGCTGAGGCCACAGCGTGACCACGACCACCCTCGCCGTCCTCGTCCCCCTCCTTCCGTTCCTCGGCGCGATCGCCGGGCTGCTGATGGGACGCACCGCGCCCGGCTTCGTGCGCCCGCTGGCCGTGCTGCCGACGCTCGCCTCCCTCGCGCTGGCCGTGACCGTGGCCGCCCGCCAGGGCGGTGACCGGGCCGTGGAGGCTGCGACCGAACTCACGCCCACCGGCTCGGTGCCGATCGAGCTCGCCCTGTTCACCGACGGCTTCGCCGCCCTGACGGCCGTCCTGGTCGGCGTCGTCGCGAGCTGTGTGCAGATCTACTCCACGGGCTATCTGCGCGACGACCCGCGCTACCCGTCCTACGCCGCCCTGGTCTCCCTGTTCACCTCCGCGATGCTGCTGGTCGTCTACTCGGGCGACCTGATGGTGCTGCTGGTCGGCTGGGAAGTCATGGGCATCTGCTCCTACTTCCTCGTCGGCCACTACTGGGAGACCCCCGAGGCACGTGCCGCCTCCCTCAAGGCCTTCCTGGTCACCAAGCTCGGCGACGTCCCCTTCCTCATCGGCCTGTTCGCGCTGGCCGCCGACGCCGGGTCGTTCCGCATCACCCGGATCCTCGGCGCCGTCGCCAACGGGGACATCGCGCACCCCACGCTGATCGCCCTGCTGCTCCTGGCGGGCGTGGCGGGCAAGTCGGCGCAGTTCCCGCTGCACACCTGGCTGCCCGACGCGATGGCGGGCCCGACGCCCGTCTCCGCCCTGATCCACGCCGCGACGATGGTCGCCGCCGGTGTCTACTTCGTCGCCCGTCTCCTCCCGCTGTTCGAGGCCTCCCAGGCCGCGATGACCGTGCTCGCCGTGATGGCGGCCGTGACCATGACCGGCTCGGCGCTCGCCGCGCTGGCCCAGGACGACATCAAGCGCGTCCTCGCCTACTCGACGATCGGCCAGCTCGGCTACATGACCGGCGCGCTCGCCGTCGCCGACCGCGGTGCCGCCGTCTTCCACCTCCTGTCCCACGGTGCCTTCAAGGCGCTGCTGTTCCTCGCCGCCGGCGTGATCATCCACGCCGCCGGCACCAACTCGCTCGCCGCCATGTCCCGCATGAGCGGGCTGCGCGACCGCGTCCCGGACGCCTACTGGACGATGACCGTGGCGCTGCTCGCGCTCGCCGCGATCCCGCCGTTCGCCGGCTTCTTCTCCAAGGAGGCCGTCCTGGGCGTCGCCGAGCACGTGGTCACCGGCACCGGCGACACCGGCCAGGCCCCCGCCGCCGCGGGCTGGATCGTCCTGCTCGCCGGCCTCGTCACCGCGCTGCTCACCGCCGCGTACGCGATGCGCCTGTGGCTGCTCGCGTTCCGCGGCCACGGCACCGAGGCCCCCGACCACGGCCGCCAGCCGCTCACCATGACCACCGTGCTCTGGGTCCTCGCCGTGCCCTCGATCGCCCTGGGCGGCCTCGCCTTCCGGACGCTGCCCGACTGGTTCGACGGCCACGGCCTCGGCCCGACCCTCACCACCTCCGTGCTCGGCACCGGCCTGGCCGTGGCCGGCGGCATCGTCACCTACGCCGCCTGGCGGCACACCAGCGCCGCAGCCGCCCGCGTCCCGCTCGGCGCCGTCGCCGCGCACCCGCAGGGCGACGCCGCCCGGGTCGAGGCCGAGGCCATCGCCACCCACGAGCCCGCCTACGGGGACGTGGCCCACGCACCCGACCCGGCCGACCCCGGCCGGCTCCTGCTGGGCCCGCTCCACCGGCACGCGGCCGTCGGCTTCCACCTCGACGCCGTGTACTCGGCCCTCTTCGTCCGCCCCGTCCGGGCCGGCGCGAGCCTGGTGTCCTTCCTCGACCGCGAGGTCGTCGAGACCTACGTACGCGGCGCGGGAGCCCTGCCCCGCTGGCTCGGCGCCGCCGTGCGCGGGGCCCAGACCGGCAATGTGCAGACCTATGTGAGCGCGCTGTTCGCCGGCACCGTCGTGCTCGCGGTGGCCGTCGTCCTCGTCGCCACGGGAGCGTGAGCAGGCGTGATCGATATCAGCGAGTCCGTGATGCAGTTCCTTCTGGCGTTCACCGTCGTCGCCCCGCTCCTCGGGGCCGCCGCGGCCCTGCTGCCCGCCCCGCCCGGGTTGAAGGGGACGTCACCCGAGCAGGCCGTGCTGCGCCACGGCGTCACCGTGACCGGCGCCGTCCTCATCGCGGTGATCGTCCTCGCGCTGGGCTTCGACCACGACCAGCCGTCGAAGATGCAGGCCACCACCGACATCAGCTGGATCCCCGCACTCGACGTGCGGATCCACCTCGGCACCGACGGCATCTCCCTCCCCCTTCTGGTCCTGACGGCGCTGCTGACCTTCCTCTGCGCGCTGTACTCCTACTTCAAGCCGCCCGCGGGACCCGCCCCGAAGGCCTTTGTCGCGCTGCTGCTCGTCCTCGAGTCCGGCACCCTCGCGACCTTCGCCGTCCTCGACCTGATCCTGTTCTTCCTCGCCTTCGAGATGGTCCTGATCCCGATGTACTTCCTCATCGCCCGCTGGGGCGGCGAGGGCCGGGCCGAGGCCGCCTGGAGGTTCGTCCTCTACACGCTGCTCGGCTCCGTGGTCATGCTGCTGGGCCTGCTCCTGATCGGAATCAAGGCGGGCACGTTCGACATGGTGGCACTCGCCACTGACAACGGCCGGTCACTGACCGCATCCGTGCAGGTCATCGCCGTACTGGCGATCGGGCTCGGGCTCGCCGTCAAGACCCCGATGTGGCCGCTGCACAGCTGGCTGCCCGACGCGCACACCGCAGCACCGACCGTCGGCTCGGTGCTGCTGGCCGGCGTCCTGCTGAAGATGGGCACCTACGGATTCGTCCGCATCCTGCTCCCCGCCGCACCCGACGGCTTCCGCACCTTCGCCCCGTACCTGGCGGCCTTCGCCGTCGTCGGCATCATCTACGGATCCCTCGCCTGCCTCGCCCTCGCCAAGCGCGGCACGAACGGCGACCTCAAGCGCCTGATCGCCTACTCCTCCGTCGGTCACATGGGCTTCGTCCTGCTCGGCATCGCCACCATGACCCCGACCGGCGTCAACGGCGCCCTGTTCGCCAACATCGCCCACGGCCTCATCACCGGCCTGCTGTTCTTCCTGGTCGGCGGCCTGAAGGAGCGCACCGGCAGCACCGGCCTCGACACCCTCGCCGAGGAGACCGGCGCCGCCCTCTACGGCAAGGCCCCCCGCCTCGGCGGACTGCTCGCCTTCGGCGCCGTCGCCTCCCTCGGACTGCCCGGACTCGCCGGGTTCTGGGGCGAGATGCTCGCCCTGTTCGGCGCCTTCGACCCCGCCGAGGGCCTCAGCCGCCCCGCCTTCCTCACCTTCATGGCGATCGGCGCCTTCGGCACCCTGCTGACCGCCGCCTACCTGCTGGTCGTGGTCCGCCGGGTCTGCATGGGCGCCGTCCCCCAGGAGGCCCCGAAACTCACCGACGTGCGCGGCTACGAGTTCGCGGCCTGGACCCCGCTCGTCGTCCTCACCGTCGTCGCCGGGCTGTGGCCCAGGGCCCTCCTCGGGCTGACCGACCCGGCCGTGCAGCAGCTCCTCGCAGGAGGCACCCGATGAGCTCCCTCGTCCAGTCCGTCGACTGGCTGGCCATCGCCCCGCCCACCATCGCCGCGGTCGTCGGACTCGCCGTCCTCGTCGCCGACCTGTTCGTCCCCGAGTCGCGCAAACCGCTGCTCGGCTGGCTGGCGGTGGCCGGCCTCGCCGCCGCCACCCTCATGCTGCTGCCCCTCCTCGGCGCCGACCGCGGCACCTTCTGCCTGGTCGGCGACGCGGGCGTGTGCAGCTACAACGCCGACCGGTTCACCCTCGTCATCCAGTTCCTGGTGCTCGGCGGCGCCCTCCTCGCCGCGCTCCTGTCCGTCACCACCCTCAAGGACGAGAACCGGCGCCTCCCCGAGGGCGAGTACTGGTTCCTCTTCCTCTCCTCCGCCGCCGGCGCCGCCCTGCTGCCCGCCTCCCGGGATCTCGCGACCCTCGTCGTCGCCCTGGAGGTCGCCTCCCTGCCCGCGTTCGCCCTGGTCGGCCTCCGCCACGGCGACCGCAAGTCGTCCGAGGCGGCCCTGAAGTTCTTCCTCTCCTCCGTCACCGCCACCGCGGTCACCCTGCTCGGCATCAGCTTCGTCTACGCCGCCACCGGCACCCTCCACCTCACCCTGGTGGCCGAGCGCATCCAGGACGTCGGCGGTCAGCTGCAGCTCCTCACCCAGACCGGCGTCGTCCTCACCCTGATCGGCTTCGCCTTCAAGACCGCCGCCGTCCCCTTCCACTTCTGGGTGCCCGACACCTACGTCGGCGCCCCCCTCCCCATCGCCGCCTACCTGTCCGTCATCGGCAAGGCGGTCGGCTTCTCCGGCCTGATCCTCGTCACCGTCGTCGCCTTCCCCTCCTACGCCGGCGTCTGGGGCCCGGCCCTCGCCGTGCTGGCCGCGCTCACCATGACCGCCGGCAACGTCGGCGCCCTCCGCCAGCAGGCCACCCGCGCCCACAGCGCCGTACGCCTGCTCGCCTGGTCCTCCGTCGGCCAGGCCGGCTACCTCCTGGTGCCGATCGCCGCCGCCGCGTACGCCGCCGACCCCGACCGGGCGATCGGCTCCACCCTCGCCTACGCGCTGATGTACGGCGCGGTGAACCTCGGCGCCTTCGCGGTCGCCGCCGTCGTCGGCCGCACCCAGCCCCTCAACCGCGTCTCCGACTACCGCGGCCTCTACGCCGCCAGCCCCCTCACCGCGCTCCTGCTCGCCTTCTTCCTGCTCTGCCTCGCCGGACTCCCGCCGGGCATCGTCGGCCTGTTCGCCAAGGTCACCGTCTTCTCCGCCGCCGTGGACGCGGGACTGGGCTGGCTGGCCGTCGTCATGGCCGTCAACGTCGTCATCGCCCTGGTCTACTACCTGAAGTGGACGGCGCTGCTGTTCCGCGCCCCCGAGGGCGCACCGGCCACGCACCGCCTCACGGCACCGCTCACCGCCGCGCTCGCCGTCACCGGCGTCCTCGGCATCGCCCTGTCCGGCGCGCCCCAGCTGATCCTCCGGTTCACGGACACGGGCCTGTTCTGAGCGGCTGCTGCCGCCGCTCCGGCCGGCTCGTAAGCCGCCGTTCGGGTCGGCTCGTACGCAACCGTTCAGGCCGGCCGTACCGCGTGGCCGACCGGCCCGTTCCGCGCGCCCGTACGCGCACTGGCGGGCGCCCTCGCGGGCGCCCTCGCGCGTGCCCTCACGCCTGCGGAACGCGCCTTCGTCACCCGGTCGGTTGACACGCGCCACCCCGCGCACAAGGGAACTAGTCCAGTTCGCCTGGCGTTGACCGGTACGGGAGGGTCCACTGGACGTGACACCACTACGACCAGTGGCAGCGCCGATCACCAGGAAGATCAGCCAGCAAGGGTTCCCCTGCCGCACGACTTGGAGGGCGTACCGTGCACCGCCGGCACAACGGGCTCAGGACTGCGGTCCTCCTCGGAAGCCTGTCCGCACTGATCATCGTCATCGGCAGCTTCTTCGGCCGGGTGGGGCTCGTCATCGCCGTTCTGGTCGCCCTCGGCACCAACGCCTACGCGTACTGGAACAGCGACAAGCTGGCCCTGCGCGCCATGCGGGCCCGCCCGGTCAGCGAGTTCGAGGCCCCGGGGCTGTACCGCATGGTCCGCGAGCTCTCCACGCAGGCCCGCCAGCCCATGCCCCGGCTCTACATCTCCCCGACGGAGGCGCCCAACGCCTTCGCCACCGGTCGCAATCCGCGCAACGCCGCAGTCTGCTGCACCGAGGGCATTCTGCGCCTGCTCGACGAGCGGGAGCTGCGCGGTGTCATCGGCCATGAGCTCAGCCACGTCTACAACCGGGACATCCTGATCTCCTCGGTCGCCGGAGCCCTCGCCTCCGTGATCATGTTCCTGGTCAACTTCGCCTGGCTGATCCCCATCGGCCGTTCCGACGACGACGACGGCCCCGGCCTGCTCGGCATGCTGCTGATCATGATCCTGGGACCGCTTGCCGCCACCCTGATCCAGCTGGCCATCAGCCGCTCCCGCGAGTACGAGGCGGACGCCTCCGGCTCCCAGCTCACCGGCGACCCGCTCGCCCTCGCCAGCGCGCTCCGCAAGCTGGAGCTCGGCACCAAGCAGCTCCCGCTGCCTCCCGAGCCCCGCATCGAGACGGCCAGCCACATGATGATCGCCAACCCGTTCCGCCCTGGCCAGGGGATGTCGAAGCTCTTCTCCACCCACCCGCCCATGGCAGAACGCATCGCCCGACTCGAAAAGATGGCAGGTGGCCCGCGGTGAAGACCATCCTCAACATCATCTGGCTCATACTGAGCGGCCTCTGGCTGTTCCTCGGCTACATGCTCGCCGGCGTGCTGCTCTGTATCACCATCATCGGCATCCCGTTCGGCATAGCCGCCTTCCGCATCGGCGTCTACGCCCTGTGGCCCTTCGGCTACACCACGGTCGAACGCCGGGACGCCGGCGCCGGCTCCGTCATCGGCAACGTCCTGTGGCTGATCCTCGCCGGCTGGTGGCTGGCCCTCGGCCACATCTTCACCGGCCTCGCCCTCTGCCTGACGATCATCGGCATCCCGCTCGGCATCGCCAACTTCAAGCTGATCCCGGTGTCCCTGCTGCCGATGGGCCGCGACATCGTCCGGACCGACCAGGCGTTCGTGTCGGGGTGGTAGGCGGCAGGGGCTGCGGTAGCGGGGGCGTTGCGGCCGATCCGGAGCCTTCCCCGAGCCCCGAGCCCCTGTTTCTTTCGCCTCCGCCTGGCCGACGCCCCGCAGTCACACAGGTGCCGACCGGAGTTCGTCCCCCGGGCCCCCGCAGCCGCCTGCCCTCTCCACCGCAGCGCTCCGCAGTCACGCAGCAGCCCGACCCGGAGTTCCTCCTTGGCTCTTCTGCCCTGCCCTGCCCTTCCCTTCCCTGCCCTGCCTTGCCGCCCCCGGCGATCCGCAACAAGACCACTGCCTACCCGGACTCCGCTCCCGACCCCCCGGGCCTCACCGCCCGACCCACTACCGCCACCGCCATTGCCATCGCCGCAGCCCGTAGGCGAGCACGCCCACCGCCAGCACTCCCGCCCCCACCACGACCGACAGCACCGGCAGGGAGAACGCCAGCAGCAGGCACCCGGCCAGCCCCACCGCCGGCAGCAGCCGCGCCGTCGGCCGCGAATCCAGCGTCCACGCCGAGGCGTTGGCCACCGCGTAGTAGAGCAGCACGCCGAAGGACGAGAACCCGATCGCGCCCCGCAGGTCCACCGTGGCGGCGAGCACGCCAACGACCGCCCCCACGGCCAGCTCCGCCCGGTGCGGCACCCGGAAGCGCGGATGGACGGCGCTCAGAGCCACCGGCAGATGCCGGTCCCGGGCCATCGCCAGCACCGTGCGCGACACCCCCAGGATCAGCGCCAGCAGCGACCCCAGCGCGGCCACCGCCGCACCCACCCGCACCACCGGCGCCGCCTCCGGCAGCCCAGCCGCCCGCACCGCCTCCGCCAGCGGCGCCGCGGCCTCCCCGAGCTCCCGCGCACCCAGTACCGAGAGCACTGCAGCCGCGACCGCCGCATACACCACCAGCGCGATCCCGAGAGCCAGCGGCACCGCCCGCGGGATGGTGCGCTCCGGATCCCGCACCTCCTCACCGAGCGTCGCGATCCGCGCGTACCCCGCGAAGGCGAAGAACAGCAGCCCGGCCGCCTGAAGCACCCCACCCGCACCCGCATCCGAGGCCACGAGACGCAGCTCCCCGGCATCCGCCCGCCCGGAGACCAGGCACACGACCACCACCCCGGCGAGCACCGCCAGCACCACCGCCACGATCGCCCGCGTCAGCCAGGCCGACTTCTTCACCCCGCCGTAGTTCACCGCCGTCAGCGCCACCACCGCGGCGACCGCCACCGCCTGCGCCTGACCAGGCCACACATACGAGCCCACGGTGAGCGCCATCGCCGCGCACGAGGCCGTCTTGCCGACCACGAACGCCCAGCCCGCCAGGTAGCCCCAGAACTCCCCGAGCCGCTCCCGCCCGTACACATACGTGCCGCCCGAAGCCGGATACCGGGCGGCGAGCCGCGCCGACGACATGGCGTTGCAGTACGCGACCACGGCAGCGAGTGCCAGCCCCAGCAGAAGTCCCGTACCGGCGGCCCGGGCGGCCGGCGCCAGAGCGGCGAAGATCCCGGCGCCCAGCATCGAGCCGAGCCCCATGACCACGGCGTCATCGAGCCCGAGAGTGCGGCGCAGTTCCGCGCCGGAGCGTCCCGTCATGAACCGGAACCCTACTGATCAGCGCAACCAGCGCGCGTCCCGCCCGCGTCCTGCACACCAACACCGCACGAACACGCACCCTGCACGCCTGTAGGTTCTGCAGGCCCGCATGCCGCGAGCGGGGGGAGTGCGAGGCCGGTCAGAAGGGGCAGGTACACGGCATGACAATCATCAGCTGGATCATTCTCGGACTGCTGGCCGGAGCCATCGCGAAGTTCCTGCTCCCGGGCCGCGACCCGGGCGGCCTCATCGGCACCACCCTCATCGGCATCGCCGGCGCCTTCATCGGCGGCTGGATCTCGGCCCGCTGGCTGGACCACCCGATCACCAAGGACTTCTACGACGGCGCGACCTGGGCCGCCGCGATCGGCGGCTCCCTGGTCCTGCTGATCGCCTACCGCCTCTTCTTCGGCCACTCCCGCGACTGACCCGGCACGCCCGGCACACGGACCCCGACACGACCGGGACACGAGACACACGACCGGGACACGACAAAGGGTGGGCCCCGACGACCCGGGGGGGACCCACCCTTCGTGTTCTTCGTGCTCTACCAGCAGCTGGCTCGCCTACCGGCGGTTTCCCTACCGGTAGTTCACGAACTTCCCGCCATGATCGCCTGACCTGCGTACACGCCAGAATCGGCGCTCTGACCTGCGGTAATCACTTTCGGTGATTGCCGCAGGTTTTCATGTTTTTCTGGGGCCATGTGCCCTCGCTGTGCCCTCGCCCTGCCCGGCGACGCGGGTCGCCCGGTGTCGGGGCGGCGTGCGGCGGGAACGTTCATCTGAGACCGGGCGCCGGGTGTGCCCCCGTCTTGCGTCTGTTCCGTTCGCCCCGGGCGCCCGGGTGTCGGGACCTACCATCGGAGTACAGCAGCCTGCAAACGCACTGGGGTGATCGTGAGCAACTGGGCCGACCTTACGAACGGGCAGCGCATCAAGCACCTACGGGGCTCCGATCTGACGCAGCAGGGACTCGCGGATGCCGCAGGGGTCTCCCTCGCCCTGGTGCAGAAAGCGGAGCAGGACCGCGGCGAGTTGTCCGTCGGCTCGCTGCTCAAATTCGCCCACGCGCTGAACACAGACGTATCCGTGATCCTGGGGCAACAGGCACCGCGCCGGGGCATGGACCAGGGCGACCGCGCTGCGCTGCGCCAACTGTCCGACGCTGTGCACGAGAGCGCCCTCGGCGAGTGGGAAGGCATCGAGGACCCGAGCACCGTCGAGGACCTGAGCAAGGCGCGCGACCGTGCGTGGGACGCCTACTGGGCGAGCGACACGGCGAAGGTCAGTAGCTACGCCTCCAAGGTGCTCATGGAAGGGCAGGTTCGGTACGCGAGCGCTACGGGCAGCGAGCGCGAGCAGTTGGGTTCCATCCTGGCGAGCACCTACCGCGTAGCCGCGTCCTGCTCGAACGGATTCGGGCAACGCGACCTTGCGTTGAGCGCGCTCACGTCGGCGAAGCACCTCGCGCGGGAAGTCGATGACCCTGTGATGACGGCGCTGTTGGAATCCACGCTGTCGTGGATCTACCTGCGCGGCGCCAAGTTGCCGCGCGCCGTCGCCGTGGCCGAGCGGGCGGCACTGGCAGTCGAGCCGTCGTTCAGTAACGGGTCGCGCCCGCAGTTGCTCGCGTACGGGCGGCTGATGATCTCCGCGGCTGTGGCAGCGTCGCGGCGGGAGGACGAGAGCGCGGCCGACGACTACATCTCGCAGGCGCACGCCGCAGCGGCGAGGCTCGGGCGAGACGAGAAGTTGTATGGGACCAGCTTCGGCCCAACGGCGGCGAAGACCGAGGCGGTTGGAATCCACGTCGCTCTGAAGAACTACGGGCGCGCGCTGAAGCTCGCCAGTCACCCCGACATGAAGACGCTGCCCAGGTCCATGTCGAAGGTTGCCCGCAACCGCTACAAGCTCGACGTCGCCCTCGCGCAGTGCGCGGCCGGCCTTTACGACCAGGCCGGAGACACGCTGATCGAGGTGGCGCTCGATGCTCCGGAGTGGGTCAAGCATCAGGCATTGCCCGGCGTCATCGGTAAGCGCCTTGCGAAGGTGTCCACGGCGCGCGTGCGGAACATCAGCGAACTCATCGGCATGCCCTTGATCGCGTGAGTCCTACGGAGCGTAGGAGCGCCAGCCCGACAACTACGCCCGGTCGTACGCCTCATCACTTCACCGTAGGTGATCGAGTGAGCACGATTGATGCATGGTCAGCGTCGAGAGCGGACAGAGGCAGGGGCGGGCGAGGGTCCGCCGAACCGAAGGCGACCTGAGACGGCGACAGGCACTTGCGGACGCGGCAGCGGGTGTCAGGCCGGGTGAGGTCGACGTGCCGGCCGAGGCTGCGAAAGTCGAGCGGTTCCGCTGCGTGATCTACCTGTGCGGCGCCCCCAACACGGACATCACGGCGCCCCGCCAGGAGTGCACCGAGTACGCCGAGGCGTTCGGGTGGGAGATCACGGACGTGATCGAGGAACGCGCGGGCCTCCTGTCGCCGCATGGGCGGGACGGGCTGGGACAGGCCGTCGAGCACATCAAGAGCGGCGAGGCCGGGGCAGTGCTCACGGCGTGGCGCTCGATGATCTCTTCCGTGCCGCAGGAGTACGACGAGGTGGCGCGCGAGATCGAGAAGGCCGGCGGCTTCCTGCACGTCAAGGATTCGGCGCACAGCGAGAGAAGGGTCGCGCGGTGACTCGTCGCAGGTTCCGCTACGTCCCGTTCACCATCGAGCAGGACCAAACGGCAGAACCGGAGTACGACGCACGGTGCGTGTCCGGCGACGAGACCGAGTGTGGGGCGGAGTCCGGCACGCACAGCGGCCCGGAACCTGTCGAGGAGTGGCAGCGCAAGCACACGCAGGAGACCGGACACCGACGCTATCGCCGAAACTTCGGCGACTACGCCGTGATGCGGCCCCCTGCACAACTCGCCGAACTCGTACGGGCGGACGGGGGCACGGCGTGACATTCGCCCCGGCCATTGCGCGCCTCTGGCGTGATGCCTGGCCGCTCGTTGCGCAGACGGACGACGGGAACCCGTGGGTGACCGGGGCCTGTTGGCTGTACTGCCGGCGCGAGGGCGTACGCGTCCTGTGGGTCGGTTCGGTGACGACGCCGGGCGCAACGGGTGACTTATACGCGTGCGGCCCATGCATCGCGGAGCTTGACCACATAGTGCGAGTCCAGTCGCACGACCGGGACCGAACCACAGACCGCATCGCGCAGTCCGCCACGCTCACCGTGCCCGCACACGCGCCCCCGCCGCAGCCCCTGCCCACGGGCGCGGCTGGGGGCCGTCACCGACTGCCCCGCCGTTGAAGACTCCGCCCCCTGCCGGGACGACCCGTTCACAGGTTCTCCCACACCATCCCCGGCAGGGGGCGGGCACAACCCCCGCCCCGGTCGGATCATCCGCCCGCACCCCTTGGACAGGTCGAGCGCCTGCCGGGGCGGGTTCGGCACGACACCACCGTACGGAGCGACCAAGGAGGAGACTTGTCAACGAGCCTCGCAGGTACCGAGACCACCACGCCGACCCCGTGGGGGCTGCGCCGTATGGCCCCGCTGCGCAACGGTTCCCCCTCGCCGTGGCGGTACGCGGGCCTCGACCCGGCCACGCAGACCGGCCGATGGATCGGCGAGGGCGGGGTCATGACGCCGGCCGAACTCGGTAAGCACGGCACCAGCGTCAACACCTACCCGCCCACCCAGGTCAGCAAGGACGGAAAGCAGGACTCCGACTCTGGCCACGACGCGTCGCAGGACTGAGGGGGGAGCGTCATGGACGGACGCCCGGTGCTGGTCTGCACAGAGTTAGAGGACGCAACCGCCGATCTGGTCATCGCCGAGTTGAACCGGCGCCGGGTGCCCGTCCTCCGGTTCGACCCGGGGCGCGACTTCCCCGCCCCCGCGGTGCTTGACGCGCGTATCGAAGCGGGCGGGTGGACCGGGCGGCTGACCGTCGGGAACCGCACGGCCGACCTGTCTGCGGTGCGTGCCCTGTACCACCGCCGACCGAGTCCCTACCCGACGGGGACCGGCGAGCAGGCGGCCAGGTTCGTAGCGCAGGAGAACCGGCGTGGCCTGGGCGGCGTGCTCGGCGCGCTGTCGGGGTGCCTGTACCTGAGCCACCCGCAGGCCATTGCGCGGGCGGAGTACAAGCCCGCGCAGCTCGACGCGGCGACCCGGGTAGGGCTCACGGTCCCGGCCACCCTGATCACGAATGACCCGATGGAGGCCAAGGCGTTCTGTGCCGCACAGCCCACCATCTACAAGCCCTTGCACGCCGGGGCGTACGAGGTGCAGGGCGAGCCCGCCGGCATCTGGGCCGCCCCCGTCGAGGCGGGCGAGATCGACGGCGGCGTGAGCCACAGCGCCCACCTGTTCCAAGCGCAGGTGCCCAAGGTGGCGGACGTGCGCGCGGTCGTCGTCGGCGAGCGGGTGTTCAGCGCTCGTATCACGGCGCCGCCCGGGGTCGTGGACTGGCGAGCCGAGTACCAGAACCTCACCTACGAGCCGATCACCTGCCCGGACGGGATGGGCGGGGCGTTGGTGCGGTTCCTCGCCGACTTCGGCCTGAACTTCGGCGCCTTCGACTTCGCGGTGACCGCGGACGGTGCATGGTGGTTCCTGGAGTGCAACCCCAACGGCCAATGGGCGTGGCTCGAAGACGCGGCCGGACTGCCGATCACACACGCAATCGCAGACCTGTTGGAGAACGGAGCGAGCCAGCATGAGTGACACCCTGCCGTCGGAACACCTCCGGGCCGACCTCGCGCGGCGCCTGGCCAAGTCGGGCGCCCTGCACAGCCCGCAATGGGAAGCGGCCGTCATGGCCGTACCCCGTGAGGCGTTCCTCGCCCGTGGCTGGTTCGAGTACGAAGACGGCGGCTGGTACCGCCCGGCGACGGGGGGCACAGAGGCCGGACTCGCGCGGATCTACGAAGACGACACCCTCGTGACGCAGGTGGCCGGCGGCGTCTTCCCCGACCAGGTCGAGGGGCGTATCGCCGCTGCCCCTTCGTCGTCGTCCACCCTGCCGAGCCTCGTCGTTCGGATGCTCGAAGACCTGCGGGCGGCGGAGGGAACGCGCGTGCTGGAGATCGGCACGGGCACGGGCTACTCAACCGCGCTGCTGTGCCATGTCGTCGGCGAGGACAACGTGACCACGGTCGAGGTGGACGCGGAGGTGTCCGCCCGCGCGGGAATGGCCCTCGCGGGCGCCGGGTACTGGCCCACGCGCGTGGTCGGCGACGGCCTCGCGGGCTACAAGGAGTGCAGCCCGTATGACCGGGTGATCGCCACGTGCAGCGTGCGCACCGTGCCGGCCGACTGGCTCGCGCAGACCCGGCCCGGCGGTGAGGTGCTGGTCACGGTCGGCGGTTGGATGCACGCCTCCGAACTCGTCCGGCTCACGGTCGCCGACGACGGCACGGCCAGCGGCCCCGTTCTGGGCGGGCAGGTGTCGTTCATGCTGGCTCGCCCCCACCTTCCGCCCCCGCTGGGCATCCTGCCGAACCTGAGCGAGGGCGACCCGGCGCCCACAGAGCTGGGTGCTGATGCGCTCGACGACTGGACCGCCCGGTTCGTTGCCCAGTTCGCCGCGCCGGGCGCGCAACGGCTCACCCTGGAACGGGACGGCCGCACCGAACACGTCGTGATCGACGTGGACGCGGAGTCATGGGCGGTGGTCTTCCAAGAGGGCGGCCGGTGGCTGGTGCGGCAGGGCGGCCCGGCGCGGCCGTGGGACGAGATCACCGAGCGAGTCGCGCAGTGGCAGGCGGACGGGTGCCCGCCTGCCGGCCGTATGCGGCTGCACGTCGGCCCCGACGGGCAACGCCTCACCTGGGCGTGACCGAGGGCTGACGGCTCCGATACCGCCCCGCCCGTCCGTCGTTCCCCCGTGGCGGATGGGCGGGGCTTCCTTACGCGCTCGCGGAGGAATCTCCGGGCGCTTGCGCGGGCTTTTGCTCAGCCACGTACGTACCACGCCCCGACACCGCGTAGACGAGTCCTTCCTCGGCGAGTACCGCGATGGCACGACGGACCGTCGGCCGAGACAGGCCGTACTCGTCGGCGAGCGCGTTCTCGCCGGGGATGGCGCGGTTGGGCCTCCAGTCGCCCCGCTCCACCCGTGCGCGCAAGATCCCGGCGAGCTGCTGAAACGGCGCCTCTGGCGCGTCGCGCTCCACCTTGTCATCGGGCCCGTACTCCATGCGCCGAAGGTATCCGGCCGACGCCATAACGGCACCCATCTGACAGGCTCATACAAGCCTTTACAGGCTTTTACAGGTGGGGCTAGGGTCGCCCCACAAGAAAGCCCCGGCGACGACGGGCTAGGTCGTCACCGGGGCGGAGTGCCCATCAGCTAAGACGTTGTTTCACTTGGTGAGTCGGCGATGGGCGATGAGGGCTGCGGCTATG
>NZ_BAAAIZ010000100.1:0-9396 GCF_039526425.1 Streptomyces thermospinosisporus | reverse complement strand
CGCCGGGACGCGCGCCGGGCTTCGGCCCCGGCTGGGCCGGGGCCGACGGCGGGGCCTGGAACTCCGGGGCCGCCGGAGCCGGACGCGGCGTGGGCCGCGGACCCGGCGTCGGGCGCGGACCAGGAGTGGCCGGCGAGGGCGCCGACGGAGCCGAGGGCTGCTGGCTCTCGGCGGGCTTGGGCGCGGCCGGCGGCTTCGGGGCAGCCTGACGGTCCCCCGCTGCCTGACCGGCGCGGGAGGTGCCCCCAGCCTGCGCCGGGGACGGCGCGGGGGCGGGCTTGGGAGCCGACGGCGATGCCTTCTTGGGCGCGGCGGGCTTCGCGGCGGACTTGCCGTTGCCCCCGCCCTGCTGGAAGGCGTCGGTCAGCTTGCGTACTACGGGCGCTTCGATGGTCGAAGACGCCGAACGGACGAATTCACCGAGTTCCTGGAGCTTGGCCATGACGACCTTGCTCTCCACGCCGAACTCCTTGGCGAGTTCGTAGACCCGGACCTTAGCCACTTCGCTCCTTTGAGGTCCGGGTTGCGTCCGGACCGTCGCTAGTTCATGGGCGTACTCATCGCGTACTCATCGAGTGCTCATCGCAATCTCGACCTGCTTTCGACTCGCGAGGTACCAGACCGCACGGGGGGTTCCGTACGGCGCTTCTTGCGGGCTGCTCTCAGCAACCTTGTGCCTGCTCGACGTACTGGCGCAACGCCATTACGTCGAGCGGTCCCGGGACGCGCAGCGCCCTCGGAAACGCCTTGCGGCGCACTGCCTGGTCCAGACAGACCGGGACGGGGTGCACATAAGCACCCCGGCCGGGCAGCGTACCGCGAGGATCGGGGACGCATGCGCCCTCGATCGCCACGATCCGCAGCAGCTCGTTCTTGGCCGCTCGCTCCCGGCACCCCACACAGGTGCGCTCAGGGCATGAGCGGATACGTGTCCGGCCAGACACAGCTAAGTCTACCTCCCCGGACCGACCTCACCCCTTTGGGGCAAGAATCGAACACCTGGCGGACGCAAAGCTGTCGTGATCTCAGCGCCCTGCGGACTGGATCTATTCCCCGGACGCCGCCGGAGCCTCGTGACCTGTCACTCCGCGGCCTGCTCGGTGTCGGGCCGGATGTCGATCCGCCAGCCGGTCAGACGGGCGGCGAGCCGGGCGTTCTGCCCTTCCTTGCCGATCGCCAGGGACAGCTGGTAGTCCGGCACGGTGACCCGCGCGGAGCGGGTCGCCATGTCCACGATCTCGACCTTGGACACCCGGGCCGGCGACAGCGCGTTCGCCACCATCTCGGCCGGGTCGTCGGACCAGTCGACGATGTCGATCTTCTCGCCGTTCAGCTCCGCCATCACATTGCGCACCCGGCCGCCCATGGGGCCGATGCAGGCGCCCTTGGCGTTGAGGCCGGGCCGGGTGGAGCGGACGGCGATCTTCGTGCGGTGACCGGCCTCACGGGCGATCGCGGCGATCTCCACGGAGCCGTCGGCGATCTCCGGCACCTCCAGGGCGAACAGCTTCTTCACCAGATTCGGGTGGGTGCGCGAGAGCGTGACGGACGGACCGCGCACGCCCTTCGCAACCCGCACCACATAGCTGCGCAGCCGCATGCCGTGCGGGTAGCTCTCGCCGGGCACCTGCTCCTGCACCGGCAGGATGGCCTCCAGCTTGCCGATGTCCACCAGCACGTTCTTCGGGTCGCGGCCCTGCTGGACCACGCCCGTGACGATGTCCCCCTCGCGGCCGGCGTACTCGCCGAGCGTCGCGTCGTCCTCGGCGTCGCGCAGCCGCTGCAGGATGACCTGCTTGGCCGTGGTGGCGGCGATACGGCCGAAGCCGGACGGGGTGTCGTCGAACTCGCGCGGCTCCTGGCCCTCCGGAACGTCCTCCGGGTCCTCCTTCGCCCACACGGTCACATGCCCGGTCTCCCGGTCGAGCTCCACCCGCGCGTGCCGGCGGCTTCCCTCAGTGCGGTGGTAGGCGATGAGGAGGGCCGCTTCGATCGCCTCGACCAGCAGGTCGAAGGAGATCTCCTTCTCCCGTACCAGGCCCCGCAGGGCGCTCATGTCGATGTCCACGGCTACGCCTCCTCTTCCTTCTTGTCCTTGCGGTTGAACTCGACCTGCACGCGCGCCCTGTCGATGTCGGAGAAGGCGAGTCTGCGGGTGGTGGCCTTGCGGCCCTTCACTCCGGGCACTTCGAGATCAAGACCCTCGTCGTCGGTCTTCAGGATCCTGGCGACCAGTTCGCCGCCGTCCGCCAGCTGGAACTTCACCAGGCGGCCCGTGGCGCGGACGTAGTGCCGGTGCTCGGTGAGGAGGCGCTCCGCGCCGGGGGTCCCGACCTCGAGGGTGTACTCCCCGCTGCCCATCGCGTCCGTCTCGTCCAGCTTCGCCGAGAGCGCACGGCTCACATCGGCGATCCGGTCCAGATCCGCACCGGTGTCGGAGTCGACGACTACACGCAGCACACGCCGTCGGCCGACCGAGTCCACGGCGATCTCTTCGAGATCGAGGCCCTGTGAGCTGACGAGCGGTTCCAGAAGTTCTCGCAGCCTCTCGCTCTGGGTGGTGCTCATCCGGGTGACTCCTCGGCCGCGTGTGCTGTTGTGGGATGGGTCGCGTGTCTGGTCAAAGGGTATCCGGTCGCGCAGGGTGTTGCCGTCCACCTGGTGACGTACGGTGCGGTCGGCTGCGCCGCGGGAGCGGCCCGGGGTGGGCTCAGGGTGAGCTCAGGGTGGCTCAGGGTGCCGATGGCGGTGGCCGGGCGTGGTGCCGGGTACCGTGATCGCGGGCTGTGGCCCGTCATCGTCTTCCGCCGCCGCGTTTCGCACGAGTTCCCCGAGGACGTCTGCCGTGTCGTTGTTCCCGCAGTCCGTGTCGTCTCCGTCGTCTCCGTCGTCTCCGTCGTCTCCGTCGTCTCCGTCGTCTCCGTCGTCTCCGTCGTCTCCGTCGTCTCCGGCTTCTGTGTCGTCGTCGGCTGATGTGTCGTCTCCGGCTTCGGTTTTGTCTGCGGTGGGGCCGCGGAGGAGGAGTCTGCTGATTGCTTCCGCGGTCTTGCCGGCTGTGGTCACGACGGGTTGCACCGGTGGGTCCGGGGCCTCGGGGGCGGGCGAGCGCAGGCGTGAGTCGGCGGAGGAGCGGGCGCGTGCGCGGGCGGCGCGGGAGAGCAAGGAGCTGGTGGAGCGGTACGACGCGGTGATCGCGGCGCATCCGAAGCTGGCGGGGCGGCTGGGGCCGCTGCGGGCGGATGTGGTGCGGCAGGAGGCGGCGTTCCGGGGTGGTGCGGGGAAGGACGCCTCGCCTTCGGCTTCGTCGTCGCAGTCGGCTTCGTCGGCTTCGTCGTCGGCTTCGTCGTCGGCTTCGCCGTCCGCGGAGGCTGTGGTGGCGCCCTCGGGCGGTGCGAGTTCGAGTGCGGCGCCTTCAGGGGTGCCCGGGGATGAGAAGGAGGCGCTTGCTCAGCTCGCCGCGGCGGAGCGGGAGCTGGCCGACCGGCGGACGGAGGCGCTGGTGGATGCTCCGGGTGAGCTGGCGCGGCTGCTCGCCTCGGTGGCGGCGGCCGGTGCGGCGCGTGCGTATCTGCTGACAAAGGGGTGACCGGAGAGGGTGACCAGATGAGCGACGGCGAGGCCAAGGACCGGGAGCTTCGGGCGCTGCAGGCCGCGCTGGCCGCGGAACATGCGGCGGTGTACGGCTACGGGGTCGTCGGCGGGCGGATCGGCAAGGAGCGGCGCGGGGAGGCTCGCGCCGCGTACGACGCGCACCGGGCCCGGCGGGACGTGCTGGTGCGGCAGGTGCGGGACGCGGGCGGCACGCCTGTGGCGGCGGCCGCGGGGTATGCGCTGCCGTTCGCGGTGCCGGACGCGGCGGCCGCGGTGCGGCTCGCCGCGGAGCTGGAGGCCCGGGTGGCCGGGATCTACGCCGACCTGGTGCGGGACAGCACGGGTGAGCGGCGGCGGGCGGCGGCCGAGGCGTTGCGGGAGGCGGCGGTGCGGTCGGTGCGCTGGAGCGGGAAGAGCGTAGCCTTCCCTGGGCTCGCCGAGCGGTCGGCGGCCGGTACGACGCCGGGGGCTGCGGCACCGGCGCGATGACGGGGGCGGCGTGCACACGCCGCGTACAGCAGGAAGGGAACGACTCGCGCATGGTTTTCGAACCGCCGAAGCGTCTGGTGAGGGCGCTCGCGGAGACGGCGCCGGACGGTGACGACTGGCTGGCGAAGCTGCCGGAGATGGCGGAGCGGGCCGTCGCAGCGCGCGAGTTGACCGTGGAGCGGGTGCAGGTGCCCGGCGGGCGGAGCAGCCTGGTGGTGCTGGTGCGGACGGCGGACGGCACGCCGGCCGTGCTGAAGCTGGCGCCGGCGCGGGCTCGGCCGGAGCATGAGCGGGCGGCGCTGGGGCACTGGGGTGGGCTGGGGGCCGTGCAGTTGCTGGAGTCCTCGGCCGGGCAGGGTGCGGAGCTGGGTCTGGAGCTGGGTGCCGAGGAGGGTGTGCTGCTGTTGGAGCGGCTGCATCCGGATGTGTCGGTGCGGTCGTTGCCGGAGGCGAAGGCGCTGCTGGAGGCGGCGGGGACGTTGCGGCGGCTGTGGGTGCCGCCGCCCGAGGGCCATGGCTTCGAGACGGTCGAGGAGCGTACGGGGCGGCAGGCGGAGGCCATGCGGGCCAGTGCGGAGCAGGATCCCGAGGTGCGGCCGCTGGTGGAGGCGGCGCTGACGGCGCGGGAGGAACTGCTGGCGACGACGCCGGAGTCGGCCGCGCGGCTGCTGCACGGGACGTTCCGGCAGAGCAAGGTGCTGGCCGGGGAGCGGATGCCGTGGCTGGCGGTGGGACCGGATCCGGTGGTCGGTGAGTGCGCCTTCGATCTGGCGCGGCTGGTGCGGGACCGGGTGGAGGATCTGATCGCGCAGCCGTCGGGGGCGGCGACGACGCGGCGGCGGGTGAAGCGGCTGGCGGAGTCGCTGGAGGTCGATCAGGAGCGGTTGCGCGGGTGGACGCTGTTCCGTGCGGTGGAGTCGGGGGTGCGGGCGCGGCGTGTGGGGCGTGAGCAGGATGCGGAGCTGCTGCTGGAGTTCGCCGGCTGGTTGTAGGGCGCGCGTGGTGGGGCGTGGTGTCGTGTGGCAGCGGTGCGTGCGGCGGGTGCGGGTGTGTGGGGGTGCGCGTTGATGCCTGCGGCGTCTGTGCGGGTCCGGTGGGGGTGCGCGTAGCGCCTTGGGGCGGTGGGTGGGTCGGGGCCGCACCGGAGGGTGTCCGTCCTCGGTACGCCGCTGGGTCGGTCATGGGGGTGGCCCGGGGTTTTCGCCGCCCGCTGCGGGCGGACACCCCCCGGCACGTCCCTTCCCGCCGTGGGCGACTTCGGGACACGGGGACGTCTGCGGAGCGGCCGCCGTGGGCGACTTCGGGACACGGGGACGTCTGCGGAGCGGCCGCCGTGGACGGGTGCGGGCACCGGGCGTCCGCGAAAGGGCACCGCCATGAACGGCCGCGGGACGCCGGGGCGTCCCCGAAAGGGGACCGCCATGGACGGCCGGCCGCGGGACGCCGGGGCCTCCGCAGATGAAGAGGGGCACCCGGGTGTGCGGGTGCCCCCTCCGGGTCGGTCAGGACGTGAGGCGGGTGATGGCCTCTTCGACGGTGAGTTCCTCGCGTTCGCCGGTCTTGCGGTCCTTGAGTTCGACGATGCCCTCGGCGGCGCGGCGTCCGGCGACCAGGATCTGGGGGACGCCGATCAGCTCGGAGTCGGTGAACTTCACGCCCGGGGAGACGCCGGCCCGGTCGTCGACCAGGACGCGGACGCCCGCGGCGGCGAGCTTCTCGGAGACGTCGAGGGCCAGCTCGGTCTGGAGGGCCTTGCCGGCGGCGACGACGTGGACGTCGGCGGGGGCGACCTCCTTGGGCCAGCACAGGCCCTTGTCGTCGGCGGTCTGCTCGGCCAGGGCGGCGACGGCGCGGGAGACGCCGATGCCGTAGGAGCCCATGGTGACGCGGACGGGCTTGCCGTTCTGGCCGAGGACGTCCAGCTTGAGGGCGTCGGCGTACTTGCGGCCCAGCTGGAAGATGTGGCCGATCTCGATGGCGCGGTCCAGCTTGAGGCCGGTGCCGCACTTGGGGCAGGGGTCGCCCTCCTCGACGACGACCACGTCGACGTACTCGTCGACCTCGAAGTCGCGGCCGGCGACGACGTTCTTGGCGTGCGTGTCGGCCTTGTTGGCGCCGGTGATCCAGGCGGTGCCCGGGGCGACGCGCGGGTCGGCGATGTACTTGACCTTGTCGAGGCCCTGCGGGCCGACGTAGCCGCGGACCAGGTCGGGGCGGGCGATGAAGTCGGCCTCGGTGACCATTTCGACGGCGGCCGGGGCGAAGTGGGCCTCGACCTTGCCCAAGTCGACCTCGCGGTCGCCGGGGACTCCGATGGCGACGATCTCGCCGTCGACCTTGACCAGGAGGTTCTTCAGGGTGGCGGAGGCCGGGACGCCGAGCTGGGCGGCGAGGGTCTCGATGGTGGGGGTGCCGGGGGTGGGGATGTCCTCCGCGGCGGGGACGTCCGTGGCCTCGACCGGCTTCAGCTCGTAGGAGATCGCCTCGGTGTTGGCGGCGAAGTCGCAGTTGGGGCAGTCCGCGAAGATGTCCTCGCCGGCCTCGGCGGGGGCGAGGAACTCCTCCGACTTGGAGCCGCCCATGGCGCCGGCGGTGGCGGCGCAGATGCGGTAGTCGAGGCCGAGGCGGTCGAAGATCCGCTGGTAGGCCTTGCGGTGGAGGGCGTAGGACTCGGCGAGGCCCTCGTCGGCGAGGTCGAAGGAGTAGGAGTCCTTCATCAGGAACTCGCGGCCGCGCAGGATGCCGGCGCGGGGGCGGGCCTCGTCGCGGTACTTGTGCTGGATCTGGTAGAGGATCACCGGCAGGTCCTTGTAGGACGTGCACTGGTCCTTCACCAGGAGGGTGAAGATCTCCTCGTGGGTGGGGCCGAGGAGGTAGTCGCCGCCCTTGCGGTCCTTGAGGCGGAAGAGTTCCTGCCCGTACTCGTCCCAGCGGCCGGTGGCGTCGTAGGGCTCGCGGGGCAGCAGGGCCGGGAGGAGGACCTCCTGGGCGCCGATGGCGTCCATCTCCTCGCGGACCACCCGCTCGATGTTGGCGAGGACCTTCTTGCCGAGGGGCAGCCAGGACCAGATGCCGGCGGCGGTGCGGCGGACGTAGCCGGCGCGGACGAGCAGCTTGTGGCTGAGGACCTCGGCGTCCGCCGGGTCGTCGCGCAGCGTCTTCGCCATCAACTGGGACATGCGCTGGACCGGTGCGTTCGCCATGGTTCTCGTACTCCTGCTGCGTCTGGGTGATGACAGGAGGTTAGCCGGGCGGTGCCAGCCGGTGGAAATCGGTTATGCGCGAAGGAGTGGCAGCGGGGCGCCCATGACGGCGTAGGGCTTGGGGGCGCTGGGGAAGTGCACCTGGCGGGCGAGGTCCTTGTAGCCGAGGGAGCGGTAGAGCTTGCGGGCGGGGCTCTCGACGTCGATGGCGGAGAGGATCGACCGGGGCTCGGTGGCGGTGTCGGTGATGGTGGTGATCAGGGCGCGGCCGATGCCCTGCTTCTGGTGGCGGGGGTGGACGTGCAGCTCGGTGATGACGAAGGAGTCGTCGAGCCAGTGGTCGTTGCCCTGGGCGCGCAGGTAGGGCTCGACGACGGTGGACCACCAGTGGGTGCGGTCGTTGGGCATGCCGTAGACGAAGCCGAGCAGCCGGCCGTCGGCGGTCGCCCCGTAGGCCCGGGCGCCCCGGTGGGTCATGTGGCGCAGGACGATCTGCCGGCGGACCGCCACCTCGTCGGGGCCCAGCCCGAAGGCCGCTGCCTGAACGGCCAGGGCCTCGTCGACGTGGGCGGTGAGGTCCAGGGGGCCGATGACGGGGTCCATGCCGGGGAGCCTACAGTCCCGGCCCGGGGTCAGAAGAGGACGCTCATGAAGGCGCCGACCTCCTTGAAGCCCACCCTCTCGTAGGTGCGGCGCGCGGGGGTGTTGAAGTCGTTGACGTAGAGGCTCGCCACGGGAGCCACGTCGGCCAGGGCGTAGCGCAGGACGGCCGCCATGCCGGGGGCCGCGAGGCCCTTGCCGCGGTGCTCGGGGGCCACCCACACGCCCTGGATCTGGCAGGCCCGGTCGGTGGCGGCGCCGATCTCCGCCTTGAAGACGACCTTGCCGTCGGCGTCGAAGCGGGCGAAGGACCGGCCGGAGCCGACGAGTTCGGCGACTCTCGCCTGGTAGAGCAGGCCGCCGTCGCCGGCCAGCGGGGAGACCCCGACCTCCTCGGTGAACATGGCCACGCAGGCCGGCATGATCGTCTCCATCTCGTCCTTGCGGACGCGGCGGACGTAGGGGTCCGGGGCGATGTGCTCGGGCAGCCGGTCGGTGACCATCAGGGGCTGGTGGCGGCGGACCTCGCGGGCGGGGCCCCACTGGGGTTCGAGGAGCCGCCAGAGTTCGGCGGTGGTGTCGGCCGGCCCGACGATGGAGGAGCAGCGGCGGCCCGCGCGGCGGGCGCGGTCGGCGAAGGCGCGGATCGCCCTGGGGGTGGCGCAGATGGGGACCAGGTTGGCGCCGGCGTAGCAGAGCGAGGTGAGGATGCCGCCCTCGTACCAGCCCCACATCTCGCCGCCGAGCCGCCACGGGTCCAGGCCGGCGACCTGCACCCGTGAGGTCACGAAGGCGTTCGCCACGGGCTCGCGGTCCAGGACGGCGAGGGCGGCGTCCAGGTCACTCGGTTCGAGGACCCGGGAGGTGGTCTGCGTCAACACGGGCGGGGCCTCACACACACTCGGGTCTGCTGATTTCCGCACTGTACCTGCGGAGCTTGTGCGGTGCCGCCTCGCGGAGGCCGGCCCTTCGACCCGCGGGCGGCACCGCCCGTGCCGCCGTGCCGGGGGCTGTCGCCCCCGGGGTCGTGCTCCGGTCCGGCGGGGGGTGTCAGTCCGCGACGGAGACCGACGGCTCGCCCGAGGGCACGCCGTCCTTCTCCATCTGCTCGGCCAGCTTCATGGCCTCGTCGATCAGCGTCTCCACGATCTTCGACTCGGGCACCGTCTTGATGACCTCGCCCTTCACGAAGATCTGCCCCTTGCCGTTGCCGGAGGCCACACCGAGGTCGGCCTCGCGGGCCTCGCCGGGGCCGTTGACCACGCAGCCCATCACGGCGACCCGCAGCGGCACCTCCATGCCGGTCAGGCCGGCGGTGACCTCCTCGGCCAGCTTGTACACATCCACCTGGGCCCGGCCGCAGGACGGGCAGGAGACGATCTCCAGGCCCCGCTGACGCAGGTTGAGCGACTCCAGGATCTGGATGCCGACCTTGACCTCCTCGGCCGGCGGCGCCGACAGCGACACCCGGATCGTGTCCCCGATGCCCTGCGACAGCAGCGCACCGAAGGCC